>JALYWD010000549.1 GCA_030852885.1 Chloroflexota bacterium
CCCAGTGAACCATTGACAACTATTTTTGTCAATGGCTCGGATGCGGCTCTCGTCGGTCATAACACCGTGTTCCAGCAGCAGGACCTTGGCGAGTTTCAGGCCGGAGGCAAGTGCAGGATCGGCGTAAAGCGCTCGACCGGCAGGCCAGAGATCGTGGTGTTACGCAGGTGGACCTGGGCGCGGACGTCGTCCCCGCCAAGCTCGGTATCCAGCACGTCATCGGTCACACGCAGGATCTTGGTGCGGTTGATGCTGGTCGTCATGGGGCAGAAGTTCTCGATGCGCAGCCAGCCGGTGACCGCGTCGTGATCTTGACTATCCCACTCCCAGATGCGCACGGCGTCCAGAAAGGCGAAATCGAACGGGGGATTCAGTTCCTGCACGGTGAAGGTAAGGGTGTAGCGCACGGTGATCTCCCAGAGCTCACCCGGCAGCCTCTGCACACTGAGGGAAGGATTGATGATGTCCACGGCCAGCCTCCAGACGGCGCGCCAAAGCGGCGTGATCTGAATCTAGCCCTCGTCTGGTAGATGCGCGTGCGTGGAAATACGTAATCTCAAGACCAGATTGCGCAGACAGCACCTCTTGGGATCACAGCATCTGCCGCTCACTGTATGAATTGCCTGGTCCTCCTTCACGAAATCACCGTAGGTCCCCCGTAGGTCAGACCGCTTGACGCCCTTCTGTGTCCTTGATAGCGTATGTGTAATCGTTTCCACATCGATGAGGTGAGAGTGGCGACCATCCATGATGTCGCACGGCAAGCTGGACTTTCCGTCGCAACGGTCTCCCGCGCCCTGTCCGGCCATGGCTATGTCAGCGAGCGCAGCAAGGGCCGCGTGCTGGCAGCGGTTGCGTCGCTCGGGTATGTGCCCAATGGTCTGGCGCGCGGCCTCAAGACGCAACGCTCGGGGCTGGTGGCCCTGCTGGTGCCGGAGATCATGAACAGCTTCTACACCACGCTCAGCCGCGGCGTGGAAGACGTCGCCAATGCGCACGGGCTGCAGGTCATCCTGGGCAACACGGATGAAAGTCTGGTCAAGGAGCGCGCCTACGTTGATCTCATGACCTCCACCCGCGTCGAAGGCGTCATCCTGGCTCCAGCGGGCGACTCGCGGGAGACCCTGAGTGTGCTGGCTGGGCAGTCCGTGCCTACGGTGCTGGTCGACCGCAGCGTTCCTGGCTACAGCGGGGATCTTGTGCGGGGAGACAGCCTCGCGGGGGCGCATGACCTCACGCGCCATTTGCTCACCCTGGGGCATCGACGCATTGCGCTCATCAACGGCCACCCGGACACATCGGTGGCGCAGGAGCGTGCCGCCGGCTTTCGCATGGCGCTGACCGAGTCGCAGATTTCTCAGGATGAGTGCCGCATCTCGTTCGGGACCTGGTTTGCTGATGATGCTGCCGCCCGCACAGGTGATTTGCTCGATGCACCTGACCCACCGACGGCGATCCTGGCGGCCAACACCTTCATGGCCATCGGTGCGCTGCGCGCCCTGCGCCAGCGAGGATTCCAGGTGCCAGAGCAGGTGGCACTGGCCTGCTTCGATGACATCGAGGACGCCGCGGAAATTGAGCCGTTCCTAACGGCGCTGTCCCAGCCCGCCTACACCATGGGCGAGGTGGCCATGTGCTTCCTGCTGGAGCGCATCTCCGGCGAGTACGACGGCGTGGCGCGCGAGGTCGTGCTGCCGCATTCCCTGCTTCTCCGCCGATCCTGCGGGTGCCCTGCTCACTTACCTCATCATCAGGAAACGCCGTCCCTCAGCCCAATCTGCAATCTCCGTGTGCTGCATGAAACGTGAAGAGAAAGGAGGGCACCGCCGCCTGAGATGTGTCGCCATTCGCGGTGAGCCGCGCAGGACGAGTCCCGCCCGCCAACTATCGGGAACAAGGAGACCTTTCATGACCAGGCAACCCTCCACCCGGCGTTTCGACCGCCGCAAACTGCTCCAGGCATCGGCCGCTACCGCCGGTCTCGCTTCAATCGGCCTGCCGCACCGTGCCAGCGCTCAGGCCACCACGCTGCGCGTCGCGGTCTACCAGGAGCCTGCCCGGGTCGATGTGCAGAAGAACTTCGTTGATGCGTTCCAGGCGGCCAACCCTGACATCACGGTCGCACTGGAATCCGCTGACTTCAGCACCTACTACACGCGCCTCAACACGAACCTCGCTGCCGGCCGCGCCCCGGACGTGTTCATGATGAGTGGTGCGTACTTCTACGCCGGCGCCATGCGCAACGCCTTCAAGGACCTGGGTCCCTTCCTGGAGCAGTCGGGCATTGATCTTGGCAACTACTTCACGGAAGAATCCAACTCGGTCTACCAGGGCAAGACCTACGCCGTTCCAGAAGAGCTGGACATCCTGGCCCTGGCCTACAACAAGGACCTCTTCGATGAGGCGGGCGTGGCCTACCCCACCGAGGACTGGAACTGGGACAACCTGCTGGACGCCGCCACCAAGCTAACGCGGACCACAGACGATGGCCGCCAGACCTACGGTATCTACTCCGTCAACAACATCCAGGAGATGTGGGGCAACCTGGTCAAACAGAACGGCGGCACCTTCCTGACGCCGGACATGAAGCAGGCCGCCATCAACACCCCGGAGTCCCAGGAAGCGATCCAGTTCGCCGTGGACCTCATCCACAAGTACAAGGTCTCCCCGTCGGCCCAGGGCGTCTCCTCGCTGCCGGGCTACATCGAATCGGGCGGTAGCCCGTTCATGACCGGCCTGGTGGCCATGAAGTTCCAGGGTAACTACGAGCTGGGCGTACTGCTTGAGAGCGATGCCTTCCAGTGGGACGTGGTCACCATGCCGAAGCAGAAGATCAAGGGTGGCCTGGCCTGGTCACAGGCGTGGGTGATGTCCGAGAAGACGCAGCAGCCGGACGCCGCCTGGCGTTTCATCGAATACATGATGAGCGAGGCTGGCAACAAGATCATCTCCGACACGCCGAACAAGGGGCAGTGCCCGCCACTGAAGTCGGCGGCGTACGAAGGCGCCTACGGCGCGCCGCCGCCGGAGAACATGAAGGCGTTCCTGGACGGCTACGAGTACCGCCAGAGCTTCGAGTTCCACCCGGCCTGGCTGGAGTGGGGCGCGGCCTACGGCAAGGCGCTCGATCCCGTCTTTGCCAACCAGATCTCCGTAGCCGATGGCACGAATGCCGCCGCTGAAGAAGTGAATGGCATCCTGGCCCGCTACCAGGATTTCCAGCCGTAAGCGGCTAACCAGCATCAGATAGCTTGCGGCGGCGCGAAGCAGTTCGCGCC
>JALYWD010000055.1 GCA_030852885.1 Chloroflexota bacterium
ATGAGCGAGGCCATGGTGCCGGGCGCACGGGTGCTGCCGCCCCCGACATAGGCGAGTTTTATCCGGGCCAACGGTTAGTCTCCATCCGGGTGTTTACCTGGCTACCTGGCCTCCAGTCAACGCGGCGATCATCGTTCATCCCGTTGCCGCATCTCCCGTACGCGCGAACGCGAACGCGCCGACGCCGTCAATGGCGATGGCTGGTGGATCCAGGTAAACGGCAGAGAGATTCACCCCGGCGAATGGGCGCAGGCGGAAGGCGTTCCAGAGGTGCTCGTGGGGACGGTTGTAGCCCTTGATGAGCGGGGTGACCCAGGCCGTGACCGCGACGCGCGTGGTGATCGGCCGCGTGTCCCCGGTGAAGGCGCGGTGGCGCGCGATGGCGTGACTCATGGCTGCCTCGCCAATGACAAGCGCGCTTTCACTGATGGCGTGGCTCATGGTGGCCTTGTCGATGATGTCGTCCGCGCCGGCTACGCGCAGGTCAATGGTGACCTCGTCGCGTTCTTCCTGCTCCAGCAGTTTGCGCGCGATGATGGTGGCGAAGATATCCTCGGCAGCGGCGGGGTCGGCGTGCATCACCACATCCCCATCGCCGGTGTAGGACGGGATAACGAAAGCCCCCGCTGGATAGGCGTTCGGGTTGGCCCGGTCGAGCTGGGACTTTTTCAGCAGCAGCGCTGGCACCCGCGCCGCTAGCGCGTACATGGCTCCAATGGGGTACCCGGACATGCCAGGGACCAGGAGCAGATCGGTCCGCGCCTCGGTGAGGTGATCGGCCGCTTCCGCAATGTGCAGCGCGAGGTAGTCTGGTCGGGCCGCCGTTTTCAGCAGGCTGCCGTACTCGATACCGACGCCGCCCCCAGCGAACTCGCGGGTGGTGCCGACGCGCAGCAACCCGCGCAGGAGTGCCTGCGCTCCGGGCGTCAGTGCGGACCCGGCAATGGCCGCCTCGCTCTCCCCAAACGGAATGATCGTCGTCGCTGGCGGCGGCGGTGCTGGCTGTTCCGGTGGCCGGGTGTAATGGCGCAGGCCCGTGCCCTGGCCGGGCGAAGTTCCCACGTGCGCTTGTCTCCCTTCGCTACCCGGTTACCGCAACCGGCTCGTCATGATAGACCAGGCGGGCTGCAAGGCTGGAGCGGGAAGGTCCGTTACCCCCGATCTTCCCGCGTGTAGGAGCGGCCCAGGGCGGCCGGGGCACTCAGGGTGCGCCGCGTCGCTTCTCGCGTCGAGAGCACGAGGACAAGGATGGTGAAGAGATAGGGCAGCATGTTCAGGAAGAAGGGCGAAAGGTCGACACCGGCCGTCTGCAGGCGGAACTGGCCTGCTTCCACGCCACCGAAGAGGTACGCGCCGATGGCCGCGCGCGCCGGGTTCCAGGCCGCGAAGATGACGAGCGCCACCGCGATCCAGCCGCGGCCAGCCGTCATGCCCTCGGTCCAGCCGGGATTGGTGCCCAGGGAGATGGCTGCGCCGCCCAGCCCGGCCAATGCCCCGCCAGCGATGACGTACAGAGCGCGTAGCCTCGTGACGTCAATGCCCATGGCGTCGGCGGCTTCGGGACGCTCGCCAAGCGCACGCAGGCGCAGGCCGGCGCGGGTGCGGTAGATGTACCACCAGAGGAACGCGGTCAAGGCAAACGAGATGTAGACAAGCGCGGACTGCTGGAACAGGATGCGACCCACCACGGGAATCTCCGCCAGCCCTGGTATGTCGAGGCGGCGGAATGACTCAGGTGGCGGCGTGCCGACAATGTTGCGGCCGAGAAACGCCGAGAGCCCGGTGCCGAAGATCGTGAGCGCCAGGCCGGAGACGACCTGGTTGGCGCGCAGGCTGACCGTCAGGATGGCGTGAATGGCGGCCATCAGCGCCCCGGCCACGAGGGCGGCGCCGGCGCCGACCCAGGCGTTACCGCTCCACAGGCACCCGGCCACCCCGCTCAACGCGCCCATGAGCATGATGCCCTCGATGCCGAGGTTGAGTATGCCGGCGCGCTCGGTGATGAGCTCGCCGAGACAGGCGTAAAGGAGCGCGGTACCGGCGGCGACGGCGGCAGCGAGAACCGAAACGATGAACGCCGGGGTGAGGATATCGCCCATGCCTACGCTTCCTCGCGGGCGGCAAGAGCCGGTGCACGCTTGACCAGCCGGTACCGCGTCAGGATGTCACCGCCCAGGAGGAAGAACAGGATGGTGCCCTGGAGCATCGGGGCGATGGCGGCGGGCAAGCCAAGGGACATCTGCAGTTGATCCCCCCCGACCGTCAGTGCGGCCAGGAGGAAGGCAACCAGTACGGCTCCGAAGGGATGCAGGCGCGCCAGCCAGGCCACGATGATGGCCGCGTAGCCATACCCGGGCGAGAGGTTTCGCTGCAATTGGTGCCCGATGCCGGCGACTTCACTCATGCCAGCCAGGCCAGCCAGGGCGCCGGAGAGCGCCATGACAAGGACGATGGTGCGCGCCATGGGCATGCCGGCATACAGGGCGGCCCGTGGGTTCTCCCCCATGACGCTGATCTCGTAGCCCCAGCGCGTGCGCCGCAACAAGAACCAGAGCAGCACCGCCGCCACGAGCCCGAAGAGCAGGCCGAGGTGGACACGGGTCGTGCCCCAATTGGGCAACCAGGCGGCGTCCGGAAAGGACGGCGTGCCCGGGAACCCGAATGCCTGCGGATCACGCCAGGGGCCGTGGATGAGATAGTCGCTGAACAGGATGGCGACGTAGTTGAGCATGAGCGAGGTGATGATTTCGCTGGCCCCGAAGTACGCGCGCAGGACGCCCGGAATGAGCCCCCACAGGCCGCCGCCAATCATTCCTGCCACGATCATCAGCGGGACGAGAAGCCAGCCGGGAGCGCCGGGCGCGAGGTAGAGGGCCATCCAACTCGCAAAGATCGCCCCGAAGTAGAGCTGTCCCTCGGCGCCGATATTCCAGAGTTGCATGCGGAAGGCGACGGCGACGCCCAGCCCTGCCAGAAGCAACGGCGTGGTCTTGACCAGCGTTTCCGCCACGCCATTCCAGTTGCCCAGCGCTCCGGCAAGCATGGCCCGATACACGATGAGCGGGTTTTCGCCGGAGAGCGCGAGCACGATCCCGCCAAAGACCAGCGCCGCCAGCAGTGACAGGAGCGTGATGATGGCCACCGAGCCGCGTGGCGGTGAGGCGACACGCTCGATGCGATAGCCGCGCAGCAACCCAAGCTCAGGCACGGGCAACTGGCTCCGGTGCCACGCCCGCCATCAGTAGGCCAATCTGCTCCCGATCAGCGCCATGCGCGGGCAGGACGCCCATCACCTTGCCGTCGAACATGACCGCGATGCGGTCAGACAACGCCAGCAGTTCATCCAGGTCCTCGGAGATGAGGAGCGTCGCCGCTCCACGCGCGCGCTGCTCCCTGAGAGCCGCGTGGATCGCCTCGGTCGCACCGATGTCCACCCCGCGTGTCGGGTGGACCGCCACGATCAGGCGAGGCGCGCCATTCAGTTCGCGGCCCAGGAGCAGCTTCTGCTGATTGCCCCCGGAAAGGGTGCGTAGCCGCGCCCAGCGCCCCGGTGCTTTCACGTCATGGCGGGTAAGCAGGCTGTCGGTGAAGTTGGCGACGGAGGCGCCGCTCAGGAAGGGTCCCTGGGCCAGGGGCGGCTGGTCGTACTCGCGCAGGATCGCATTGGCGCTGAGATCCAGGCCGCCGATCAAACCGGTGGCAAGGCGATCCTCCGGGACGTGGGCCACGCCAGCGCGGGCGATTTCCCTGGCCGGGCGGTTCGTGACGTCCCGTCTGGCAACCTGGATGGCCCCGGTGGTCGTGTGGCGCAGGCCGGTGACGACTTCGGCCAACTCGCTCTGGCCGTTTCCAGCAACGCCCGCGACGCCCAGCGTTTCACCCGCCCGGATCTCCAGGGAGACCTGCTTCAGCGCCGGCACGCCCTTTTCGCCAACGGCCGTGACGTCGCGCAGTGAGAGGACGGTGTCCCCCGTGGCGACGGCATCATGGGGCTCATGTCTCGGGTCTTCAACGATTTGCGCCAGATCGCGCCCCACCATCAGCCGGGCAAGGGTGCGCCGGTCAGTGTCCTGTGCGGGCATGGTGGCGACGACGCGACCCCGGCGCAGGATGCTGATCTGGTCAGCGACCGCTAGCACCTCATCCAGCTTGTGCGAGATGAAGATGACGGTGAAGCCCTGGGCCGCCAGCCCACGCAGCGTGCGGATCAGGCCGTGCGCCTCCTGGGGCGTGAGGACGGCCGTTGGTTCATCAAAGACCAGGATGCGTGCCCCCAGGTAGAGCAGGCGCAGGATCTCGACGCGCTGCTGCTCCCCAACCGAGAGCTGCCAGATCTTCGCCTTCGGATCGACATCCAGGCCGTAGGTCTCAGCAAGCTCCGCCAGCCGCTTCTCGACACGAGCGAGCTGCAAACTGACGCCGCCCGTGCGTTCCGCCATCACCACGTTTTCCGCGACGGTGAAGGGATCGACAAGCATGAAGTGCTGGTAAACCATGCCGATGCCGTGCGCAATGGCATCGCGCGGGGAGCGGAACTGCACGGGCTGACCATCGATCTCGATGACGCCCGCATCTGGCCGGTAGAGTCCGGCCAGGATGCTCATGAGGGTCGACTTGCCAGCGCCATTTTCGCCAACGAGCGCGTGCACCTCGCCCCGGGTCGTCGCGAAATCGACCCGGTCGTTGGCCACCACGTTGCCGAAGCGTTTGGTGATGCCGCGCATGGCGATGGCTGGCGCGGCGGAAGGCTGGCTCATGAGGATGCTGCCTGCAAAGTGCTGTGGAAGCGGCGGGCGGTTCCGCGATCCGCGGAAC
>JALYWD010000557.1 GCA_030852885.1 Chloroflexota bacterium
TTGCGTTGGCGCGCGCGCAGGAAATCCGAGATGGTGATCAGCCCCACGAGCCGGTGAGGGTCGTCCCGCGCCACCACCGGGAAGCGCGTCAGGCCCGTGGCCGCCATGCGCTCCATGACCACGCGCAAGGGTTCGTCGGGGTAGACCACCTGGGGCGCCGTCTGGGCGATGGCGGCCAGTGTGCGTGGGTCATCCGGCGCGACACCGAGGTCCAGGGCCTCATGCAGATCGGTGCGGGTCACCACCCCGACCAGGCGCTGGTCCGCATCGACGACGGGGAAGAGTCCCTGCTTGAGCCCGGTCGCGCCGCCGGACTGACGGGAGAGCTCAGGCACATCGGCGAGCGGGAGATCGATCGGCAGGGCGACCACCTCGGTGCGCATCACTTCCCGCGTGAAGAAGACCTCCAGGGGATCAATGGCGTACTCCCGGCTGAGGTGGAACCCGCGACGGCTGATCTTCTCGGTCAGGATGGAGCGACGCATGGTCAGCACGGTGAAGCCGTGGGCGACCACCGTGGCGCAGAGCAGTGGTAGCAGCAGGTTGATGTCATGCGTCAGTTCGAGGGTGAACACAATCGCGGTTAATGGTGCGCGCATGGTGCCGCCGAGCATGGCCGCCATGCTGATGGCCGGCCAGAACCCCAGCCCCAGGTTGGGGAAGACCAGCGCCTCGAACCCACCCAACGCGCCGCCAATCATGAGGAGTGGCGCCAGCACGCCGCCGGAGGTGCCGGACCCCAGCGCGATGGCCCAGATCGTTGACTTGACGAGCAGCACGCCCAGCAGCACCGTGGTCGTGGCGTCGCCGCGCAGCAGGGCGGCGATGACGTCGTAGCCGACGCCGAGCGCGGGCGGGAAGATGAACCCGCCGATACCAACTGCAATGCCGCCAATGGCCGGCCACCACATCCAGTGGACAGGCAGCCGCTGGAATGCGTCCTCCGCGCCGTAGACCATGACGGTCAGCAGCGCCGACAGCCCTCCGGCCAGGAGGCCCGCCGCCAGGCAGGCGGCCAGCCCGGCGGGACCGATGAAGGCCGGGTGGGCCGGGGTGGGGAAGAGCGGCCCCATTCCCAGCAGGTACGTGCGCAGGAGCCCGGCAGTGGCGCTGGCCAGCGCCACCGGGATGAGGCTGCGCGGCTTCCATTCGAAGAGCAGCAGCTCGACCGCGAGCAGCACGGCCGCCACCGGGGTGGCGAACGTGGCGGCCATACCGGCGGCTGCGCCGGCCACCAGCAGCGTTTTGCGTTCGGTGCTGGTGAGGTGCATGAACTGGGCGATCAGCGAGCCGACGGCCCCGCCCGTCATGATGATCGGACCCTCGGCGCCGAACGGACCACCCGATCCGATGGAGATGGCGGAGGAGACGGGCTTCAGCACCGCCAGGCGAGGCTGGATGCGGCTGCCGCCCAGCAGAATGGCTTCGATGGCCTCGGGGATGCCGTGCCCACGAATCTTCTCCGAACCGAAGCGCGCCATCAGGCCGATGATCAGCCCGCCGATGACCGGAATGGCGATGATGAACGGACCAAGGCTGGTCCCGGCCGGTGACACGAACGCCAGGCTGATGCGCCCGTAGAAGAAGATGTTGGTGAAGAGGCCGATCATCTGCAGCAGCACCACGGCCAGAAGGGTGCTGATGACGCCGAGGACGATGGCGATCAACGATATGCGAATAAGCCGCGCGGTGGCGGTGAAATCTCCGAGATGCGCAAGCGCGGCTGCGGAGCCAGGCAGCTCCATCTCATGACTGTCAACCACGAAAAATCTGTCCCTCTTGTGTCTCGGAGCATCAAAAAACGCGACTGGCGCATCCGCGCAGCCGCTGCCGCCTGGATATCCGGCGCGGGGGCACAGTATATCGTATTACGATATATAATGGCGAGCTGAATCAGACTGAAGCGACGGGCGTCCTACCCCGCCTGCCCCAACGTGCGGACCACATTTGCCGTTGAGGCGGCGCACCCTGCCCGATTGGCCCCTGCGGATCAGCCCGAACTGGACGAATCACCGCTCGCGACATCGTTGCCGGCCGCTTCCGGTGCATTGTGATCATGGTGATGAAACGGGTTGCGGCCATTGCGCAACCCGTCCATGCCGTCACGCATCAGGATTAGGGCACCGGGGCAGGCAGACGTGCGTCGGCGTCGTACAGCACGAGCCTATTTCCACACAGGCCTGTCCTGTCGCGCAGGTTGCGCTACTTGTGCAGGGGATCAAGTCAGGACAGAGGGCAGCAGGCGCCAGGTCGACACACACAACATTGCCCTCGGTACTCCGGTTGCAGACGCAGGTCCCTGCCCCGTCCCCGCACGGCGTCGTCAAGGGGTCGCATTGCACGGTTGTGGTCGCCGGGCAGGTGCTTGTGGGGAAGCAGAGGCCTGATTGACAGATCTGGGTGGCCGTACACGCTCCATCACAGATTCCGCAGTTGGTCTCGTCGCTCTGCAGGTCACGGCATACCCCGCTACAACAGGTGCCGGCAGCCCCACTGGCCAACGTGCACGCTGTCCCGGAGAGCGCCTTGCACTTGCCCTTTTTACATCGCTTCTTGCCGTGCTTCTTTTTGCACTTCCCCTTGTCGCACGCCTCGCAGGCGCCGCACGTCGGTTTGCACTTGCCGGAGGTGCGCCTGGCCGCGGCCTGAAGACCGGACCCCAACATGCTGCCGAGCAGCGCCCCCAGCGTCAAGCGCCGGGTAGTCAGTGAGGCAAGTGCTTTGGCCACGTCGTCAAATCGGGTTTCTTCCACGGGAACCTCCTGGCGTGCATGTCAAGCAGAACGCAGTGGCTGGGGGTGGATCGTCTCAGGGGTATCCGCTCAAGGGCGCTGGCGACCACAGCGGGTCAAGCGAGGCACACCACGCGCTGGGTCGGGCGGCCTCACCGCCCACGGCCATGCCGCTAGACCGGAACAGGACCGAAGCCGTTGCCGCACACAGTACTGGTCCAGAGGCACAAGGACCGGGGAAAACGCCCCTGCATTAGGGGTAGCAGGTACGCAATTCTTGCGCTGGCTCCCGTTGCTGCGGGCAGCATCGCCGCCATCGGGTGCGCGACCTGCCGGCCGCCCAGGAGCACCAGGGCGCCGTCAGCTTGACGGCCATTGCTGGCGCTACTGGCTGCCACGGCGGACTGTTCTCCGGACCTCGAGCAATGCGCGTCCGATGCAGCTTCGTAGGCGAACCAGCAGTTGACGCACCCTGCACTGTCGGCCATGATGAACGCATCTGCCGCCCGCCCTGACGGAGTCGCTGCGATGACGCCACGGCTCCTGATCGCTCCCATATGCTCCCCATAGCGCTGTCGCCGCTGGTCGGCCGCGAGCGCGAGCTGGCGTTGGCCCTGGCCCTCCTGCGCCGCCCCGAGGTTCGCTTGCTCACCCTGACCGGCCCCGGTGGTATCGGCAAGACGCGCCTCGCCCTGGACGTTGCCGCTGTGGCCGCCGCCGACTTCGCTGCCGGCGTCTGCTTCGCCCCGCTGGCCGCTGTCCCCGACGCCGACCTGGTCGCGCCGTCGGTGGCCCGGGCCGCCGGGCTGGTGGATGCCGGCGACATCCCGGCGCAGGACAAGCTGGTCGCCGCGCTGCGCCAGTCCGAAACGCTACTGGTCCTGGATAACTTCGAGCACGTGGCAGCCGCCGCGCAGTTGGTGGGCTACCTGCTGGCGGCCTGCCCGGGGCTCAAGGTGCTGGCCACAAGCCGCACGCTGCTGCGGGTGGATGGCGAGCACACCCTACCGGTCCCGCCGTTGGCCTTGCCCGACGCCGGGACTCCCATCTCGCCCGGCAGCGTTATGCAGTCCGCGGCGGTGCAACTCTTCGCGCAGCGTGCCCAGGCCATGAACCCGGCCTTCGCGCTGACAGCCGCGAACGCGTCGCTCGTGGCGGACATCTGCCAGCGGCTCGACGGCGTGCCCCTCGCCATCGAGCTCGCGGCGGCGCGCGTCACCCATCTCTCGCTGCCGGCGCTGCGGGAGCGCCTGGAGCGACGGTTGCCGCTGCTGACCGGAGGCAGCCGGGATCGGCCGCTGCGGTTGCAGACGATGCGCAGCGCCATCGCCTGGAGCCACGATCTGCTCTCTCCGGCGGAGCAAAGCCTCTTTCGGCGATTGGCGGTGTTTGTCGATGGCTGCACCCTGGAGGCGGCCGAAGCCGTGGGGCAAACGGGCGAAGACGCTTTCCCCACCCCTGCGCCCGCCGTCCTCGATCTCGTCGCCGCACTCGTCGATGCGAGTCTGCTCCGGCCAGAGACTGCGCCGCATGGAACAACCCGCTACTCCATGCTGGAGATGATCCGCGAGTTCGCGGATGAGCAACTCCAGGCCAGCGGCGAAGCAGAGACGGTGCGGGAGCGCCACGCGGCCTACGTCGTGGCCTTCGCCGCGCGGCACGAGCTGGCCGACCTGCTGCCGGACGGCGAGCGGTTCCAGGAGTTGCTGGAAGCGGAGCACGCCAACGTGCGCGCGGCGATCGAGTGGCTGGAGGAGAACGGCGAGGCCGGGGCGTTCCTCCACCTGGCCGCCTCGCTGGGCCACTTCTGGGCTGAGCAAGGACACTATCGTGAGGGGCGAGCCTGGCTGGAACGCGCCCTGGCGCACGCTGGCCCCGAGGCCACCGAACGGGCGAAGGCGCTGGTCACGCTCGGCCAGATCCAGCTCTACCAGGGTGCATTCCCTGAAGCAGAAGCGAAACAGGCGGAGGGGCTGGTGGCATGCCAGCAACAGGGCGAGGCGTTCTATGAGGCCACCGCCCTGCTCAATCTCGGGGCGATGGCCACCGCGCGGGGCGACCACGAGCGCAGCACGGCGCTCCTGACG
>JALYWD010000563.1 GCA_030852885.1 Chloroflexota bacterium
CCCACACTTGTGGCCGCTGGAACCGGCTGCGCAGGCCGCTCGGCGCGGTCGCTGTCGCGCTGGCTGGGGCTGCCCTGATCGGCACGGCCGTCGTGGCGACGGCGCAAACCCAGACCCCGGCGGCCACCACCACGCCGTCCATCTGCGGTACTCCTGCCGCCTCCGGCGATCCGTGCCTGGGCATCGGCATGTTTGATATCTACTTCAATCCCAATACTGCCACCATCCCTTCAGAGAAGGCGGTCGAGGTTGCACTGAAGAACAGCGGCGTCACCGATCACAACTTCTCGGTCACGGATCACGGCAACGCCGGCCTCAAGAACCTCAACATCTCCGTCACGCTCAAGGCTGGAGAGTCCGGCTCAGCCAGCATCAACGCCCCTGAGGGGGACTACTACTTCTTCTGCAATCAACCAGGGCATGAGGCCGCCGGCATGCGCGGCTACATCACGGTGAAATCAGACGCCTCGATCACCACGGCCTCAGCAACTGTGACGCCGCGGCCTGAGTAATTCGCGGGCTCTCGCGGCAACGGGTCGGGCGGCAGGGTCCGGCCCATTTTCACCGCTCGCTTAACAGCTCAGTCCCTAGCATGGCAGAATAGCGGCCTGACTGTGCCGGTTTCTAGCACGACGGAGGGCCACAATGTCCGAACCTTTGCGGGCACTGCCAGCACATCCATCGCTCGCCCATGTTGACCGGCGTCGTCTGCTCGGCGCAATCGCCGGCGGCGCGCTCATCTCGGCACTGCATCCACCTGCAACATCCGCGCAACCGGCAACACCATCTGCGGAGCAATTGACGCAGTTGGCCTCGCTCTCACAAACCCTCTGCGGTGGCGGTGTCTTCGAGGATGAGCAGACGGCGCAATTGGCAGGCCTGATTGCAGGCGATTCCTCACTCAGTGCAGGGCTGTCGGAACTGTTGCGGGAAAGTTTCGCGACTCCATCCCCGGAATCCCGCTCACCTGCAGCGCAGGCAGCGGCGCAGGAGATTCTGCTCTACTGGTACACGGGCGAGTTCAAGGGTGCGCCAATTGCGAACCATGCTGAGGTCTACACCCAACTCCAGGCCTGGCAGGCGATGTACACGCCTGCCTGGACGACCTGCAAGGTCTATGGCGCGTGGGCGGATCCCCCAACGATGGCCCCGCAAGAGCCGGAAAACGCCTGACTACCCCGAGGGACGTTGACATATGCAAGCTGATGGCGAGTTCGATTGCGACGTGGCAATCGTGGGCAGTGGCATTTCTGGCGCACTGATCGCGTGGACACTTGCGCGGGCGGGCGTCAAGGTCATCATTCTGGAGGCCGGGCCGACGGTTAATCGCGTCCGGAGCCTCGACCATGCGCTTGACACCAACATCGAATCCACGCCGGACGCCCCGTACCCCCAGCACGCGTGGGCGCCTACGCCTGCGACACTCGATCCCAAGAACTACCTCGTGCAGACCGGCCCTGACCTGTTCGTCAGCGGCTACGAGCGCGTGGTCGGCGGCACAACCTGGCATTGGTTGGGGACATGCCTGCGCCTGGTGCCAAACGACTTCGTCATGAAATCAACGTACGGGGTGGCCATCGACTGGCCCATGACCTATGACGTGCTCGAGCCCTGGTACGTGGTGGCGGAGAATGCCGTTGGAGTGGCCGGAGACAGCAACGAGAACAATGGCTCGCCACGTTCAGCGCCGTACCCCATGCCGGCTCATCCGCTGACGTACAACGACACCATCTATGCCAGGGCCGTCAAGCCTCTTGGCCTGCAGGTGACGGCCACTCCGCAAGCGCGCGTCAGCGTCCAGGAGGGGTACAACAACCGGCCGCGCTGTTGCGGGAATGCCTTCTGCATACCGATGTGCCCCATCGGCGCCAAGTACGACGCCACAGTGCACATCGGCCTGGCTACGACGGCAGGGGCGGAGCTCCGCGAGAACTGCGTCGTGTTCAAGATTGACCACGACGCGGATGGCCGGATCACGTCCCTCTCCTACCGCTCACCAGACAAGCAGGACACCACGCTTAATGCGCGACACGTCGTCGTCGCCGCTCATGCCATTGAGACACCGAAGTTGCTGCTCATGTCGCGTTCGAACGCCCTGCCGAACGGGCTGGCCAACAGCAGCGACCAGGTTGGCCGTCACCTGATGGACCATCCCACCCAGTTGACGTATGGTCTCGCGCCTGAGCCTGTCGGCCCGTACCGCTCCCCGCTTTCAACTGCCGGCGTTGGGACATTCCGGGACGGCGATTTCCGCAAGGAGCGTGGCGCGTTCCGCATTGAACTGGGAAACGACGGCTGGGCCTGGCCGGGCAAGGACCCGGTCGATTGGTCTGGTGAACTGATCAGGCAGGGTGTCGAGGGGCGGGATCTCTACCGCCAGGTCATGGAATTGAACGCCCGGGCATTACGCACCTCCGCGCTCGTGGAGCAGATGCCGGACCCCGCCTCCCGGGTGACGCTGTCGGACCAGGTCGATGCGATTGGTATCCCGCGGCCAGAAGTGCACTACGTCATCGACGACTACGCCAAAGCCGGGTTGACGGCAGCGCGGGATCAGTTCGCCGCCATCTACGAGGCGATGGGCGCGGACCAGGTCACCCAGGTCCCTGAGATCCAGGGGGCGGGGCACATCATGGGCACCGTGCGCATGGGAACAGATGCTCGCACCTCAGTCACGGATTCATTTGGCCGCACCTGGGATCATC
Organism: Chloroflexota bacterium; assembly: GCA_030852885.1. Taxonomy (GTDB): domain Bacteria; phylum Chloroflexota; class Chloroflexia; order Thermomicrobiales; family UBA6265; genus JACCXM01. The sequence continues at coordinate 2,706 of JALYWD010000563.1, forward strand.
CAAATCTCTGGTTAGCTGGCTCAGGCCTCTTTCCCACGACGGGAACGGCGAATCCGACACTCACGATTGCCGCGCTGGCGCTGCGGACCGCTCCGGAAATCCTCAAGGCGCTGGGGAAAGCCGGCTGAGGTCTTCCCACTGCGCATTGCGCATCAGCGACGCAACCGCCTATGTTTGCCCCCGGGACCTCGGCAATCGATCCCCACCATGGTCAGAGGCAGCATGGTTCAGCAACCGCACGAACGCCCGATCTCAGCGGAAGAGCCATCCAGTTCCGGTGTCCTTCGCGTTTCCCGGCGGCGCTTCGCCGTTGCGGCGGCGCTAGGCGCGCCCGCATTTCTCCGGCAGCCGGTTGGCGCCGCTGGCGAGCGCGTGATTGTCATCGGCGCGGGGATTGCCGGCATTGCCGCCGCGGTTGACCTGCAGGCGGCCGGGCTTGATGTGGTCGTGCTGGAAGCGCGCAACCGGATTGGCGGCCGCATCTGGACCGATCACCGCTGGGGCTTCCCGCTTGATCTAGGGGCCTCCTGGATCCACGGGTCCGCGCCGGCCAACCCCATCTGGCAACTCCGCAACGAACTTGGGTTGCGTACCGTACCAACGGATTGGGACGACCTCGCGGTCTACGATGTCGACGGGAAACTGATCTCCACATCCCAATCCACAACCGATGCGGCCCGCTACCGTAGCGCGTATCGCAAGGCCAGGCGCTGGGGAAATCGGCAGGAGAGCGACAATGCACTCCATGACGGCATCGACTTTGCGTTACGCACCCGCGCCATGTCGCCGTATGACCAACGCGCGCTTGACTTTCGGCTGAGCTTCGAGGTGGAGCAAGATTACGGCGGAGACGCGGGTTCGCTCTCGAACTGGTGGTATGACCAGGACTCCTGGTTGGGTGGCCGCCAGGATTCGTACATGATCGATGGCTACGGAGAACTCGTCGAGACGCTGGCGGACAACCTCGACATTCGGCTGAACACCATCGTTTCATCCGTCACGTATGGCAGTTTCGGTGTACGCATAGCAACCAACCGGGGGGTACAGCAGGCCGCGTACGCCGTGTGCACCGTACCGCTCGGGGTGCTCAAGGCAGACAGGATCACGTTCAACCCAGCTCTGACCCGCGGCAAGCGAGCGGCGATCAGTCGTCTCGGCGTGGGCACGCTGAACAAGCTCTACCTGGGCTTCCGCGAGCGCTTCTGGGATGACCGCGAGGCCATCGGCTATCAATCCACAAACCGGGGTGAGTGGTCGCTCTGGATGGACCTGGAGCACATCGTGGGCGAGCCGATTCTGCTGGCTTTCAACGCCGCCACCTTCGGCAAGGAAGTGGAAAGCTTCAGCGATCAGGAGACGCTGGATGCCGCGATGGATGTGTTGCGCACCATCTACGGACGGAGCATCCCCGACCCACAGGCCGCCATGATCACTCGCTGGAATCAGGACGAGTTCTCGCTCGGATCCTACTCGCATATCCCGCCCGGCGCGACCGGCCGCGACTACCGCGTCCTTTCCAAGCAGAGTGGAGACCGCCTGTTCTGGGCGGGCGAGGCCACGAACAGGAAATACCCCCAGACCGTGGCCGGCGCGTACCTCTCCGGACAACGGGCGGCCCAGCAAATCATCGCGCTCGCGTAGGCAAGATGCGTTGCGCCGCGTGGTTGTTGCCTCGCAGCGGATGTTGTCGCGTGTTCGTTAGCCAGGAATCCCATCAGTCGATTTCCGCAGAGATCAACTGATCCAGGGTGCCAGGCCGGGGCGCGTGGATCCACCCTTCCACCTCCGCAAGGTCCTGCACATCAGCCGGAGGTGGGTAGGTCAGACCGAGTGCGGCGGCACGCGTGGCGAGCGCGCAGATCAGCGCGTCGAAGGCGTGGTCGCTGCGCAAGAGCGCGTGCGGAAGCTCGGCGGCAGCGAAGAAAAGCGGACACTCCGCCATGAGCAAATCCAGCGCGGCCGCGTCATCTTTGGGAGGCAGGCCCCAGCTCATGCGAGCAGCGGCCGGATACACCTCATAGAACCATCCATCACCGGCACGGTTGACAACGCCGAACTCCTGCATAAGCGACGCCCAGCGCATGGCGGGAATACCGATCCGGTCCGTGGATACCGAGAGCGGCTGCCGGCGAAACACTTCCCAGACGAACTCGTCTGTCGCGCGGAGTCGCTTCTGCGTGCTGCTCACGCCCGGTGGCGGCGTGACGCGCGCCATGTGCGCCGTGACGAATTGTACGAAGTGCGTGGGCCAACCAAACGGGATATCAACGCCGAACACCCGGGATGGTGGGCCCGCAACCAACTCCCGGATCAGCTCATCCGTCACCGGTGAGGCCACCTGCACGACCGTAGCCGACGAGCCGTCCCACACGATCTCGCAGAGCGCCGTGTTCTTCGGTTGTGACGCGAAATCGATACCGACTGTGCGCACCGCATCTACCCGCGCAGGAACAACTCTGCCGCATGCCAGCCGATCATGGTCGAAGCGGCGTTGGTGTTGACACCCACAATGTCCGGCATGATGGAGGCGTCAGCCACGCGGAGCCCTTCCATCCCTCGCACGCAAAGTTGCGGATCAACGACCGCGTCGTTGCCGACACCCATGCGGCAGGTGCCCACCGGGTGGAACCAGGTGCTGACATCCTTGCGCACGTAGGCCTCGATCGCCTCGTCGCTCTCGGTGTGAGCACCGGGAAAGTACTCTCCGGCGTTCCATTCATCAAGTGCCGACTGCGCGCCGATCTCGCGGCTCAAGCGCACCGCGCGGATCATGCACGCCATGTCGGCAGGGTCGTCAAAGTAGTTCGGGTCAATCGCCAGCGGTGCATCCAGGTTGCTGCCAGTCAGGCGGACTGTGCCCCGGCTCTTCGGCTTCGTGATCCCCGGGATGATCGTGTACCGGGGCAACCCGTCACTCGCCTCCGGCGCGAAGTGCGGCTCCTTGGCGAAGGAGATTTCGACGTCACAGTCCGCGCGGTCGGGAGTCGAACGCACGAAGGCGCACCCCTCCGTGGCGTAGGCGTTCTGCGTTGGGATCGGCTGCCGCGAGGTGTAAACGATGCCGATCAGCAGGTGATCGATGAGGTTCCTGCCAACCGGCAGATCGAGCAATGGCGTAATCCCATGTTCCGTGAGGTGATCGGCAGGGCCAATGCCGGAGAGCATCAGAATGCGCGGCGACTCGAAGGCGCCAGCAGCAATGATCACTTCACCAGCCGCAATCGTCTCGAGTTGCCCATTGCGGACAACCTCTACCCCGGTCACCTGCTTGCCGTCCGACACCACTCGCCGCACGCGCGTTTCGGGAATGACCGTGAAATTCTCACGCGGCCTGATCGGCTCCAGAAACGCCCGGTTTGCGTTATGCCGCTCGCCATTCAGGATGGCGGACTTGTTCCAGCCAGCACCATCAAGTGTGCCGCTGTCGAAGTCGGAGTTGAGCGGCAGCCCGGTCTGCAGGGCCGCGTCCCGCATGGCGACCGAAACGGGATTTTGCGGTTCCAGGACGGCTGGTCGCAGCCACCCCTCCAACGCCTCGAACGACGGCACGACGTCCGCCCAGCCCCAGCCGGTGCATCCTGCGTTCGCCCACCCATCGTAGTCAGAGGCGGCGCCGCGCAGGTACACCATGCCGTTCAGACTACTGGTGCCGCCCATGACCTTGCCGCGCGGCATCACGTGCGTGCGCCCGCACGTTCCCTGCTGCGCGGTCGAGACATACTGCCAGTCCACGTCCGTGCCCCAGAGCGAGAAATACTGGTGTGGGACGCGGATCGCCTCTCGCGAGTCGTCCCCTCCCGCTTCCAGCAGCGCAACACGCAGCGTCGGATCGCTCGTCAGCCGGTTCGCGAGCGCGCACCCGGCAGAACCCGCCCCCACGATGACGACATCATAGGACTGGCTCATACGCTAACCCGCCTTCTCGGGCATGAAGTGCCAGATCTCGTGCAACTCTCGGGAATCGACGACGCCGTCATCCCGGTAGTGCATCATGGGGTTCATCAGTTCACCCCATCGCTTATGCACGTCAGAATCCCAGAGCCGCGTCCAGGCATCTGCATCTCGTACCTCGGAAACCAGGATCACCATATCGTCCAGGTTGTAGAGCGTAATCTCGGCGATCCCCTGCCCGGCAATCTCAGCCTGCAATTCGGGCCAGATGTTGTTGTGCCAGTACACGTACTGCTCCAGCGCGCCGGGCTTCAGGCGCAGGAGGAATGCCTTGCGCATTGTATCGGCCATCGTGACCTCCGCCAGACAGGAAAAAGCCAGCCCCGCCGACGCGGGGCTGGCACAAATACCCAGACCTAGGAGCTGGCTGCAGCCTTGATGGCGTCAGCAGCGGCCTGGACGTTATCGATGTTGTAGATGCTGAATGGGCCCAACAGTACGCGCCGGGCGTCGACATCCGGTCGGGTCGGATCCTTGGTGATTTCGTAGTCACCGAGGCGGCCTGCCGTAAACGTCTGGCCTTCCTCCGCGGTGATCTCGCCGGTCGCCAGGAGGTAGGAGACGTAGTACGTCAGGTAGCCGAGATCGATGAAGCTCCAGAGCGCGAACTCCGGTGCAATCCCGTTCAGCGTGTACTCCAGCATTTCGCTGGGATCACCAAGTCCGGAAACCTTGATCTCGTCGCCAAGCCCCTCGTCCTGGACTGCTTTGGCCGCCGAAACGATACCGACTGAGGTCGGAGCCATGATGAGCTTCATGTCCGGGTGCTTGTCGATCAGGGCCTGGGCCTGCTCGTAGCTCTTCTCGGACTGGTCGTCACCGTAGACAGTTTCGAGGAGCGTGAGGTTCGCGTACTTCGGATCCTTCAGCGCATTTTCCATCGCTGCAATCCAGGCGTTCTGGTTCGCCGCATCCGGAGATGCTGAAAGGACGGCGAATTCGCCGCCCTCATCGCCAAGAATGGAGAGGGCCATGTCCGCCATAACCACGCCGGTCTCCGTGAAGTCCACCTGCGCCACGAAAACCGACTCGCCGGTGCCATCTGGGATCGGCGAGTCCCAGGTCACCACCAGGGTGCCCGCCTCCTGGGCAGCTTCAACCGCCGGGACGATCTGGTCACCGGAGTTGTTGGAGAGCATCACCACCTGGTAGCCGCCAGCAGGGGCGTTGGTGACAAACTCGATCTGGCCCGCGACGCTGTTCTCCGCGGTTGGACCGACGAAATCAGGGCCGGCTGAACCAAGCTCGGCCGCAGCTTCCTGGGCGCCGGCGTTTGCCTGGTCGAAGACGGCGATGCCCAGGAACTTGGGCAAAAGCATCATCTTCACGTCCCCGCCAGCCGCTGGCGTCTGCGCCAGGATGACCGAGCCCTTGTTGACAATGAGAACACCAGCGCCCAGCGCGCCGGCCAGCAGATCACGCCTCTTCACGTTGTGCTCCTCTTCTGCATCGAAGACTCCGAATCGGCATCATCGCATGCCCACGCTGATCTTACCCCGGCTCCGTAACCCACGGCGTATCACCGGGCGGCGTCTGTTGACTGCGCACCACGGCGTCTGCCTGGCGACGACGCAGGCGCTCGCGCACCCGCTCCGCCAGGTTGGGCAGGAGCACGGAGAGAATCAGCAAGAGACCAATGATGCCGGTCTGGGTATTCCCCGTCACACCAGCGATCACGAGACCATTGCGCAGGTTGAGCACGAGGTACGTCGCCAGGAGCACGCCCACCATCGAGCCAACCCCGCCGAAGATACTCACGCCGCCGAGCAGGACGACGGTGATGATATCAAGTTCGAAGCCCTCGGCTGTGCTGGCCCGCACGGCACCGAGGCGCGCGGTCATCAGTACTCCGGCCAGGGCGGCGACCAGGCCGCTCATCATGAAGATGATGAGGCGCGTCCGCACCACGGAGACCCCGGAGAAGCGGGCTACTGCCGCGCTGTTGCCGATCACATAGGTCAGCCGGCCGAGACCGCTGAAGTGCAACACGATGATCGCCAGGATGGCGAGAATGAAGTAGATCACGATCGAGAGCGTGATCGGCCCGATCAGTCCCTGCTGGCCCAGGTTCGTGAACCACTCCGGGAAATCACCCACGGAACGATCCTGCACCAGGAGGCGGGCCAGGCCGCGAAAGCCGATGTAGCCAGCCAACGTCACGGCCAGTGAGCTGAGCCCCACCACCGCAACGAAGTAGCCGTTGATCAGCCCGAAGCCGACGCCCACGCTCAGTGCCAGCAGAATCGCGATAGGCAGCGGCACGCCGGCCTCGAAGGCCGCGGCGGTGACCGCGGCAGAGAGCCCCATCATCGAGGCGACCGACAGATCGATCTCCCCGCTGATGATCACGAACGTCATCGCCAGGATGACAATCGCCTTCTCGATGCCCAACTGGAACAGGTTGATCTGGTTGCCCATGGTCAGAAAATTCGGCACGCGGGAGATGTTATAGGCAAGAACCACCAGCAGGCAGAGCAGCAACAGCCCTTCCCAGCTCCGCAACCGCCGCAGCAGATCACGCGCCATGGGCAACTCCACCCTCTTCCAGGGATACGCCCTGCGCCATTTCGCGGTCGCGGCGTCGCACCCGCACCCACATCTCCCGCAGGCGGCCGAGGATCACGGCGTCCGCCGTGATGGCCACCAGGATCAACAGCCCGAGAATGGCATCCTTGACGAACTCGCTGATCCCGGCCCAGCGCAGCAGGCTCTGCTGCAGGATCTCGATCATCAGGACACCCAGGAGTGCGCCGATCATGGAACCGGACCCGCCAAAGATGTTGACGCCACCGACGACCACCGCGGCGACCACCTGGAGCTCGAGACCCTGCGCCGCCGTTACCGTGATGTTGCCAAAGCGAATGAGAAACATGAACCCGGCCAGCCCGGCGAGCATGCCGGACATGGTGAAGGCCAGGAAGACATCGCGCTTGACTGGCAACCCGGCTGTGCGCGCTGCGTCGGGATTCGATCCGATGGCGTACAACCGCCTGCCAAAGGGCAGGTAGCGAAGCGTGAGCTGGCCCAGGATCACGACAACCACGGCAATGCCTACCATCAACCGCAGGTCGTATCCACCTACAGACGCCAGCGTGGCGCTGGGGACATCGTTCATCCAGTCCGG
>JALYWD010000600.1 GCA_030852885.1 Chloroflexota bacterium
CTGCCACGCTGGGCTGGCGTCATGGCCGGGGTGCGGATGGCACGCACAAGCTCATCGGGGGCCAGGACGGTGCGGCGCACGCCCAGGTAAAAGTCGCGCAGGGGTACGATTCGCTCTCCGCGCACGCTGGCCAGGACCAGTTCCGCGCCGAGGGCGATCAGTGGGGTGATCGTGTCATTGGCTGGCGACGCCGTGACCAGATTTCCCGCAACCGTGCCGCGACTGCGAATCTGCGGCGCCCCAACTTCCCAGCACGCTTCCGCCAGTGGTGTCAGCTTTGCCCGGCAAAGTTCAGACCCCACAACGTCGTTGTGGGTGGTTAGCGCGCCGAGGGCAATGACGCCGTCGCTCTCGCTGATACCGCGCAGCTCACTGACGCGGGTGATGTCAATCAGCGTCGAGGTGGGACGTATCCCGCGCGAGAGCTCGACGACGATATCCGTGCCACCCGCCATCACCCGCGCCGCGGTGGCGTGCTCCGATAGCAGATGCAGTGCGTCGTGCAGCGAACGTGGTTGCAGATAGGTCTGCCACATGGTGAAACCCTGGCAGGCGGCTGCGCCTCAGTCGTCAACTAGCGACGCCCGAGCCCCGAGCCGGCGTAATCAATCGACCCTGTGGCCGCCCAACGACGTTGCCATCCTGCGCGATGGTGACGCCGCGCAGAAAGGTGCGGACCGGACGACCACGGAGAGGGTAGCCTACGTAGGGACTGACCGGATGTCGATAGCGCAGATCGCTCTCGGCAAGCGTGTAGTCCTGCCCCAGGTCAACCAGCACGAGGTCCGCGTCCATTCCGGCCCGGATATCGCCTTTGTCCGGCTGCCGCAGCAGTGCCGCAGGATTGCGTGACAACATCTCCGTCACCAGCGGGAGGCCAATGCTGGCTCCGTCATCCCTTCCGGCGCTTAGCGAAGCGGAGAGTAGCGATTGACAGCCCGCGATACCGCCCCAGATCTGGAAGAAGTCCTCGTGGGCCTTCATCGCTGGCGGCGAAGGCGAGTGGTCCGAGGCCAGGACATCAACCAGGCCGCTGCGCACCAGCTCGACAAGGGCGTCGCGCTCATGGGTGCCGCGCAGAGGAGGAGAGCACTTCAGCGGCGCACCCTGGGCCACCAGGTCGTCTTCGGTGAACAGGAGGTAATGGGGGCAGGTCTCGGCACGCACGGGGACGCCGCGCGCCGACGCGTCCCGCACCAGCTTCACGCCCGCCGCTGTGCTGATGTGTACGACGTAGATCTCGCAGCCCGTCTCTTCGGCCAGCTCGATAGCCCGGGCAATCGCCTCAAGTTCGGCCTCTGGTGGGCGGCTCGCCAGGTACGCCTGGACGCTGGTCTTGCCATCGACACGGGCTGCGGTTGTCAGGCGGCTGGTGATCGTTTCGTCCTCAGCGTGGACGGCGACCGGCAACTCCAGGTCGGCGGCGCGAAGCATGCCCTCACGCAAGGTAGCGTCGTTGGCGGCCAGGAAGTCGTCGATGCCGGAGTTGCACATGAAGGCCTTGAAACCGACCACTCCGCGCCTGGCCAGTTCACCCATCTGGTCCAGGTTGACCGGCGTCAGGCCTCCCCACAGCGCGAAGTCCACGTAGGAGGTTCCAGCGGCTGCCGCGACCTTGGCGTCGAAGGCGGCGGCGTCGAGCGTTGGCGGGCTGGCATTGAGCGGCATTTCGGCTACCGTCATCGTGCCGCCCACCGCTGCTGCCGCGGAGCCCGTGGCCCAGCCTTCCCAATGGGCCCGGCCCGGGTCGTTGAAGTGGACGTGCACGTCGATGACGCCGGGGAAGAGGTGGAGGCCCCTCGCGTCTATCTCTTCAGTTGATTCGCCACGGACTGGGGAGCCGACCTCCTGGATTTGGCCATTCCGGATGGCAACGTCGTGCTGGCCAACCGTGCTTTGGGAGACGATGCTGGCGTTCCGGATGATGAGGTCGTGGGGCGGCCCGGCTGCGCGGCTCATCGCGACGGTTCCTGCCCGCGTGCCTCATCCGCCAGCCGGTCCAGGATGTTGTCCAGAGCGCGGATCGCCGTCGCGACATCCTCCACGCTCACGGATTCGGCCGGATTGTGGCTGATGCCGCCCCGGCAGCGGACAAACATCATGCCGGCTGGTACGGCCTCGGCCATCGTCACCGCATCGTGCCCCGCGCCAGAGGGGAGCGCTGGCGCAGGTGCTCCCATGGCGTCTGCGGCGGCGCGCTGGATCATCACCGTTAGTGTGGGATCGCACGGCGTGGCCGAATGGTCTCGCATGATGCGCCAGTCAAGGTCCAGGCCGCGCGTCATCGCCAGCTCAGTAGCAAGGTGGTGCAGCGCCTTGACGGCGTCCGTGCGTACCTCATCCAGGGGATGGCGGACGTCGAGTGTGAGGGCAACGCTGCCGGGAATGACGTTACTCGCGCCCGGGTCAGTTGCGATACGGCCCACCGTCGCCAGCAGTTCCGGGGTCTTATGGGCCAGTGATTCGGCCGCCAGCACGAGTGCGGCGGCGGCCGGGGCCGGATCGCGACGCATCGCCATCGGCACCGTGCCCGCGTGGCCTGCCTCGCCGGTGAAGCGCACGTTTATCCGCGTCTGTCCGGAAATGGCCGTAACCGCGCCGAGGGCGCAGCCGGTGGCCTCCAGGCGCGGACCTTGCTCGATGTGCGCCTCCAGATAGGCAAACGCCTCGTCTGGTTGGAGCTTCGCGTCTGCTACGCGCGTGGAATCTCCGCCGCACTGCAGAACGGCCTCGCGCAGCGTGCTGCCATCGTCGTCTGTCAGATCGAGCCAGGCGGGGTCAAAAGCGCCGGCCAGGGCAGCGCTGCCAAGATAGGTGGTCTGGAAGCGCAGCCCTTCCTCGTCAGGAAACGCGACAATTTCAACCGGGAAGGGCAGTCGGTGATCGCCACCCTGGTCTTCCAGCGCGGCGATGGCGATCATCACGCCAAGGACGCCGTCAAAGCGGCCGGCGTCGCGGACACTGTCGATGTGACTGCCAATGAGCAGCTTGCGCGCAACAGGATCGTCGCCAGGGTAGAGGCCGCGCAAAGTGCCAATAGCATCTACTCGGGTGGCTAACCCGCATTGCTCCATCCATTCGGCGATCGTGTCCCGCGCCTGGACCAGCGCCAGGGAACCGTAGGGGCGGGTAATGCGACCCGGCTCTGTTGTGAATGCCGCAATGACATCGCAGCGAGCCATCGCGCGGGTAGCGCGGGTCTCAGCATCCAGGGCGCCCACCTAGCTCCCCCGGTAGGTCGAGTAGGACCAGGGCGTGACGAGCAACGGTACGTGGTAGTGCGCTTCGGCGTCGGCGATGCCGAAGCGAATCGGCACCCAGTCCAGGAACGTGATCTCCGCGTTGGCACGTCCGG
>JALYWD010000654.1 GCA_030852885.1 Chloroflexota bacterium
CATCCTTGGCCACCTGCCGAAACCCGGCGACCCCGAGAACTGGGCGACCCCGCGTGACTTCGCCGGCGCTGTGCACGCCATCGTCACGCATGAGGCCGCCACCCCCGAGAGCTGTGAACAGATGCTCGCGACGCTCGAACAGCAAGGGGAGATCCGTCGCATCAGCCGCTTCGTGCCGGCAGACCCTGGCGTGCGCTGGGGCACCAAGCCGGGTGACCTCCCCGGCGTCATCAACGATGTGGGCTACGTCAGCTCGGATCTCGGTACGCTGAGCCTGGCCGTCTACTGCGAGAACCTGCCCGATCTCGATAGCGCCGAGCGCACCATTGGCCTGATTGCCCGCGAGGCGCTGGCCGTGACGGGGATCATCCCGTTTGAGCAGGAGTAATCGGGCCACGTGGACCGGGCCGCCACTACGACCCAGCCTGTTGAAAAAAGCTCGTGTTGGACCATGGGGAAGCGCCAGCGGTCAGCGCGCGGACGGAAGCTCGCGATGGCCGCCGGCGTCCACACGCACGGGAGCTCAATTGGCGGCAACGAGGCCCGCAGGGTGTTTGCCCTAGGCTGACACCATTGGCGAGGTGTTTCTCGGGTCTTCGGCCCCACCGAGACTTTGCTGATGCGCAGCGAGCAACACGCTCAGCCCAAGCGGGAGCGTAACGGTGAAGGTCGTCCCGTGGCCAGGAATCGCGTCGGCCCACAGTCGCCCACCGTGAGCCGCGACGATGCGTTGACTAATGAACAACCCCAGACCGGTCCCCGGGGTACTCGCGGCCGTCTCCGCCAGGCGGGTAAAGCGCCCAAAGATGAGTTGTCGTTGTTCGGCGGTCAGCCCCGGCCCATGGTGGCTGACAGCCACGCTGGCCTCCGCCTCGCCGGCCTCCACGCGCACCACGATCTCGCCGTTTGGCGCGTACTTCAGCGCATTGTCGAGCAAATTCATCAGGACCTGTTCCAGGCGGTCACGATCCCACTCGCCGATCACCGGTAGATCCGGTGCTTCACATCGCACGACCCGATTGCCGGCCACGAGCGCGGCCTGGGCGGTGCATTTCTGCGCCACCGTGACCAGATCGGCCGGCGCCAGACGCAACTCCAGCCGTCCGGCTTCCAGCTGCGTTATCTCCAACATGTCGGTGATGAGCCGCCCCATTCGCTCGGCTTCGGCGGCGATCTTGCCCGCTATCGGCTCGTCGCTGGTCTGGCGCCGTTGCAGCAACTGGGCGTAGCCCTTGATCACCGTCAGCGGCGAGCCCAGGTCGTGGACGACCATCTCGACGAACTCTTGCTTCTGGCGTTCCAGGGCCCGCCGCTCCCGGATATCGCGCGCGATCTTCGCGGCGCCGGTGACGCGCCCGGTGTCGTCGAGGATCGGCGAGATGGAGACCGAGACATCGATCAGGGCGCCATCCTTGTGCACCCGCACCGTCTCATGATGGGCGATCCGCTCCCCGCGTTTCAGCCGTGCCATGATGTCAGCGAGCTCGGTCTGCCGGTCAGGCGGCACAATGGTCCTGATCGGGCGGCCGACGATCTCATCCGCCGTGTAGCCGTAGAGCTGCTCGGCGGCGCGGTTCCAACTGGTGATCGTCCCGTCGAGCGCCTTGCTGATGATGGCGTCGTCGGAGGAGGCGACGATGGCGGACAGCTCAGCCTCACGGCGCCGCAGCAGCTCCTGCGCTTGTTCCCGCGCACGGGTCTCGTGGGGCAGGGCGTGCGCCTGTTGCTGCAGGAGGGCGAGAGCGCGGCGCTGCTCGGTGGCATCGCGGAGCGCGGCGGGGTCACTGGGCAGCGTCAGGTCATCGTGCGCTGCGCAGATCGCGGCGAACGGCGTGCTGTCGGCCGCCCGAGCAAAGGCTCCCAACGGATAGGCGCAGAGCAACGAGAATCGCCGCCCTTCAGCCAGCTCGTTCCACCAGTGCTCGAGCGCGACGGCGGCGGCATGGTCGCCGTCGGTGGCCAGCAGCGCCACTAACTCGCCGAAGACGGCCACCGACGGTGATGACCCCAGGGCCGCCTGCGCGGCTCTGTCCACGATGCCGCCGACGATCGCGGTGAAGCGTCCCTGGTCCAGTTGTCCGTCGTTTCCCCGGATGTTGGCGCTCACCTCACCGGCGTCCAGGGCCACGTACCGTCCCTGAGCCACCGCCGCCGGGAGGTCCAGACCCCGTGCGATCAGCTGCGTTGACAGCTCGGTACGGTGAGCGGTCGTGGCCAGCACGACGGCGGCGTCACCCATTCCCAGCGCCGCCCCCACGAAACGGGTCAGTCTCTCCAGTAAGCAGTCCTCGTCTTCGTAAAGGTGCATCTCGTGCACCCCGTTCACTGCGGGACTCCCCGCCTCGGGAGCAGGGCCGACAACACGATCCACACGGCTACGCTTCGTAGCGCTGGCGCGCGCTGCGGGATGAGCGGAAGTGAGGGGCTGGGACTTCACGGCAACGCCTCTGAATCGAATCGCCTGCGAAATAGTGGACGGGTTGTGCTGTCGGCCACGCAAACCCGCAGTATGACATGACCCCGCTCCTGGCCACCCATTGCCTCAATGGTCACGGCCGCGCCGAGCGCCTGGTACTGGCGCGGAGTATGCCAAAGGAAGGCGGGAGGCTGCGGCGGTCCCTCCCTCGCGGCGATGGCGGAGCACGGCGCGAAGGAGCAACCAGGAGCCATGATGAAGCAGGATGTCGCTCGCACATCAATTCAGGTTGAGAACGGCTCGCAGTGGGAGAGCATCTGGCCCACGCTGCCAGGGTG
>JALYWD010000680.1 GCA_030852885.1 Chloroflexota bacterium
CACCCTCGTTGCCGAAACACTTGCCTACATTGATACGCACGGTACCATTACGATGGCACAGTTCCGCGATCACTTTGGTGCGAGCCGCAAGTACGCCCAGGCAGCCCTGGAGCATATGGACCGCCTCAAGCTCACCCGCCGCAGCGGGGATGATCGAGTCCGCGCCACGCCCCGCACGCCAACCTGACGTTTCGGGTTTCCTGCGCGGAGGCGTTCACGATCATGGGTACGCCGCTCATTGCGGATGACGTTCTCGCTGCTCCAGCGCAGCATCTGTTCCTGTCTCCCCACTACGATGACATCGCGCTCTCAGCCGGGGCCACTGTGCGCCGGTTGGCGGACCTGGGGCGCCACCCCGAGACGCTGATCGTCTTCGGCTCCGAGCCCGATCCAGACGTCGCCCTGTCACCATTCGCCAGCGCCATGCACCAGGGCTGGGGACTCGCAACCAGCGAGGTGATTGCCCGCCGCCGGGCTGAGGAGGACAACGCCTCCCGCGCCATCGGCGCGACTGTGCGCCTGCTTCCCTTTCACGACGCCATCTACCGGGGACACACCTACCTCTCGGACGACGACCTGTTCAGCACGCCAGCCCCCGCGGAAGCGGACCTCCCGGGCCAGATCATCGCCTCGCTTGGTCTCCCCCAGGCGCCGGCTGAGACGATTCGCATCTATGCGCCACTAGGCATCGGCGAGCACGTCGATCACCAACTGGTGTTCACTGCAGCCGCGACGCTGGCAGCCGCTGGCTGGGAGGTCTGGTTCTATGAGGATGTTCCCTACGCCCTGCGCGCAGGTGCGCGGGAGCGTCGCCTGGACGCGATCGCTGGCGACCACGCGGTGCAGTTGCGCGGCAAGGTGCCGGCGGGCGCGCAGTGGGACGCCAAGCTGGACGGCATCCTGAGTTACCCATCACAACTGGAGACGATCTTCCGCCACTATGTTGGCGTGGAGCCGAGCCGAGATGGCATCGGCACGGCGCTGGCAGCATTCGCTGAGGGCGCATATGAAGGTAATGTTGTCGAGAGGTTTTGGTCTCTTATGTATGCTGCGATTCAGAAGGGGAGTTGACGTAGCGCGCACAGTCCGCTACGGTGTACGGACTGAGGTGGAGCGGCCCAGACCATGGGGGCAGGGAAAGGAAATCCGCCTCGCATCCCTGCCTGCGGTTCTCCTCTCGATCCCGTGGGGGATGTTCACCCGGGAACTCGTTCGGTCACCTTCCAGGACGGCCGGACGAACGTCGGCTCGCGCTGGCCTCTGGCTACGTCGCGGGCAACGGATCGGCAGTCGCGCCCCAAGGCGATGCCGCCGAGGTTCAGATCGCTGGCCCGCCCAATAGGGAAACCAGCGCGAACTGGGTCACGGCCGGGCGCGAAGGCCCGCCGAACACCGCACCCCTCAGCGCGTGAAGCGCCGATGACCGTAAACGACCGGCCGTCGGCGCTTCGCACGTCGCTCGCGGAATGGTTGCACCGCTACTACGCGGTGGGTTGTGCCTTGTCCGCTGGCGCGGTGTCCTCGATCTCCTCGGCCTCGGACGGTGCTTCTGCCTCAGCGACGACGGCGGCCTCTGGCGCCTCTGCGACCGCCACAACCGCCTCCTGCACCAGCACCGGGTTCGGCTCCGGGTCACCATCCTCGGCGATAGCCTCGATGGCGACGAGTTCCCCCGTTTCTGGTCCCGGCTCAAGTTCTCCCAGCGGCTCGTCACCGCTGACGGTCGCAGCCAGCTCCGCTGCGAGCGCAGCCGCGGCAGCGCCACCAGCCGGCGCCACGATGTCTTGCGGGAGCGGCTCATCGCGGTAAATCGCCAGCCGTAGCGCGGTTGGTTTACCGCCATTCGTATCGTTAAGGTCCTGCGGGCACGCGGACACAGCCACTACCGCATCACGCAGCGCCTTCAGCAGCACATAGTCACCGGCTTCCGCCAGCGGCGCTCGCACATCCAGTTCGCCCTTTTGCTTGATGGAGACGTTCATGAACCAGTTGATGGGATCCGGCATCCGGTCGTACCCCACCTCGAATTCACCCAATGCCTCTGTCAGCGCTTCCCGGCAACTGGCATGACCCGGCGCGTCAAGCGCCTCATAGCGGGCCCGATCACAGGCGGCGACCAGCGTGTCATGCCGGCCTACGGTGTCTTCCGTGATCTCGAAGATGGGCTGCCGCAGGTTCGTGTAGAGACTCATGCCCATTTGCGGCACGATGTTCATGTTGGCGACGCGGGTATGCGAGGTTGAGACGTATTCTCCCAGGTCGTCTGCATTGAACGCGACGAAGTCGGCGACCTGCTTACCCGCAATGGTCTGGATCTGGAGATACTGCCCAGCTTTCACCGTGAGCAATCCGGCTGTGCCGGGCTCAACGTGGCGGGCCTTGCTCAGCGTCTTCTCGTTCAGTAGATCGCTCACCCTCGGGTGCTCCTTCGCTGTCTACTGGCCACCGCCAGCTTTGCGCGTTCCTACCGCAATGCACCGGTGGATTGTCGCAGTGTGGCCCGCCACCGACCACCCCCGGGACCCGTTCAGTAGAAACTGACGGTGGAGATGTACCATGCACGCGCATGACCGCAAGCTCGACAGAGCCGAAACCGAGAGGATTGAGTTGATGGAAGTCTGTCCCGTTTGTGGCGAGCAACGACGCAACAGTGCCCGCTTCTGCACCACCTGTGGTCACCGCTTTGCCGCTGATGAGATGGCGAATACCCAAAGTCCACCGGCCATTCCGGACGTCAACCCCGGTCCTCACGACGGCGCCGAACCAGAGATCTCCGGATGGCCTGCGGCGGCCCCCAGGGCAGAAGCCTCCCCGTGGGCGCCATCCGTGAAGGACGGAGGAGGCTGGCCCGCGCTACCCATAGAACCTGAAGCGAACAGTGACGCAACAGACGTGACCTGGGCCGACGTAGCTGCCAGCGCGTTCAGCTCGCCGAAGCACGTCCGAAAGGCGACCGAACTGCCTGCCGAAAGCGACGCAGAGGACGAATTCGAGTCCATTACTGAGGTGGATGCTGAAACCGCCCAGACCGACGCGGGACACGACGATCTGCTTCGCGAGCGTGCCCGTACACTCGTGAGCGAGCTAGGCGAGGTCATTGAGGGCCTGACCGGTCATTCGTCATCCGCAAGTGATGATCTTGCCAGCGACCTGGAGATCTCATTGACCCGGCCTGCTGCGCTCGATGGCGAGGCGCTGGCCGACTTGCGTGCCGCGGCCGAATCCGCTCAGGACCGCCCGCGCGATCTGGACACGCTCACCGCCCTCACCGCGCAGTCCGACACCATCCTGGCGCTCATCGTCGCCTACGAGCGTGCATCCGCTGGCATCGAGCGGGCAATTGAGAGCATTCGGGGCGGGCCGGGAACGACAGAGGATTAGTGCGGGAGAGGCCCCTCATCGACGCAAAACGCGGGGACTCGCATCGAGTCCCCGCGTTTGCCATGCTGGTTTGTGTATCCGGTTGCTACACCAGCGCGGTACGGGCGGGAGCACCGTGGCAGTGCTTGTATTTCTTGCCACTGCCACAGGGACAGGGCTCGTTCGCGCCGACCTTGCGCGCCTTGCGCTGCACCGGCGCGTTGCCGTTGCCATTCCCATCCGGTTCCCCCGGGGCGGCCGGCGCCTGGTCCGACTCTTCGGTCACCTGCGTTCGTATCGGCTGCTGCGCCACCGCCGGCTGCACCCGGAAGATGGTGTGGACGACGTCATGCTGGATACTGGCCAGCAGTTGCTGAAAGAAGTCGTAGCCCTGTGTCTTGTAGACGGCCAGCGGGTCCTTCTGGGCGTACGCCTGCAGGCCCACACCCTCACGCAACTCGTCCATCTCGGTGAGGTGCGCGACCCACAGCTTGTCGATCACCGTCAGCATCACGTGACGCTCGACCCGTCGCATGATCTCGGTACCGAAGCGCTCTTCCACCTGGTCGTAGCCATGCTCAGCGTCCTCGATCAGGAAATCGACCAGGTCGCTACGCTCAAATGACGCGATGTCGTCCTGCGTGACCTCGGACATCGGCACCAGGCCCTTGTACGCCTCGAAGATGCGGTCGTCGTAGCGCTCCAGGTCCTTGCCATCGCCCATGTTGGCATCGACGATTTTCCCGATCTCCCGCTCGACCATCTCCCAGACGCGTTCCTGGATGTCTTCGCCCTGCACGAGCCGCTTGCGGTCCGCGTAGATCACCTCGCGGTGCAGGTTCATAATGTCGTCGTACTGGACAACATGCTTGCGCAGATCGAAGTTGTGGCCCTCCACCTTGACCTGGGCGCTCTCGATGGACTTCGTGATGACGCCGTGTTCGATCGGCACGTCTTCTTCCATACCGAGGCGTTCCATCATCTTCGAGATGCGGTCAGAGCCGAACCGCTTCATCAAATCGTCTTCCAGGGAGACGTAGAACTGGGAGGAGCCGGGATCACCCTGGCGGCCGGCGCGGCCACGCAACTGGTTGTCGATGCGGCGCGCCTCATGCCGCTCTGTCCCGATGATGTGTAGGCCGCCCGCCTCGCGTACGCCGGGCCCGAGCTTGATGTCGGTACCGCGGCCCGCCATGTTCGTGGCGATGGTCACGGCCTGGGGCTCGCCCGCCTCCGCCACGATGGCGGCCTCCCGCTCGTGTTGCTTGGCGTTGAGCACCTGGTGCGGGATGCCCTGTCGCTTCAGCTCGTCCGAGAGCCGCTCGGATGTCTCGATCGAGGTTGTGCCCACGAGGACCGGGCGCCCCTGCTCCCGCTTCTCCTTGATGTCGGCAATGACGGCGTTGAACTTGCCGCGCTCATTCTTGAAGACGAGGTCGCCATGGTCCGCGCGCACCATTGGCATGTTGGTGGGAATCGACACCACGTCCAGCGAGTAGATGCGCCGGAATTCTTCCGCTTCCGTCTTGGCTGTGCCGGTCATGCCGGCCAACTTCTTGTACATGCGGAAGTAGTTCTGGAAGGTGATGGTGGCCAGCGTTACGTTCTGGCGGCGTACCCGCACGCCTTCCTTGGCCTCGATCGCCTGGTGCAGACCTTCGGAGTAGCGGCGCCCCTCCATCATGCGGCCCGTGAACTCGTCCACGATGATCACCTCACCATCACGGACGATATAGTCCTTGTCCCGCATGAACGTGACTTGCGCCTTGAGTGCCTGCTCCAGGTAGTGGGTGAGCTCGATATGACGCTCGTCGTAGATGCTCTCGCCCGGCGGCAGTTGCATCAACTGCTCGACGCGGTCAATGCCCTCTTCCGAGATCGCGACGGATTTGTGCTTGAGGTCAACCTCGTAGTCGCGCTTTTCCTTCAGTTGCTTCACGATCTGCGCAAACTGGTAGTAGCGGTCGGTTGCCTGCTCAGCCTGGCCGGAAATGATCAGCGGCGTGCGCGCCTCATCGATCAGGATGTTGTCCACCTCGTCGACGATGGCGTAGGTCAGATCGCGCTGCACCATGCGATCCGCCGTAGGCACCATGTTGTCGCGCAGGTAATCGAACCCGAACTCGTTGTTGGTGCCGTAGGTGATATCCGCCGCATATGCCTCGGCGCGGGTGACGGGGCGTAGGCGTTCGAGCCGCTCGTCATCTCCGGTCCACTCACGGTCGTACATGAACGCGGACTCATGCTGGATACAGGCAACAGAGAGCCCAAGGGCGTCGTAGACCTGCCCCATCCACTGCGTGTCACGCTTCGCCAGGTAATCGTTGACCGTGACCACATGCACCCCGCCCCCGGTAAGCGCGTTCAGCGCGACAGGGAGCGTGGCGGTAAGCGTCTTGCCTTCACCGGTGCGCATCTCTGCAATGCGCCCGCTGTGCAGTACCGCGCCACCGAGCAACTGGACATCAAAGTGGCGCTGGTCGAGAGTCCGCAAGCCGGCCTCGCGGGTGGCCGCGAAGGACTCCGGCAGCAGATCATCAAGCGTCTCGCCGTCTTCGAGCCGATCACGCAACTCGTTGGTCAGTTCTCGCAGTTGGAGATCGGTGAGCGACGACATCTGCGGCTCATGCGCCGCGACTCGCTCCGGAACGTTCTGGAACGGTTTGAGGGACGCCTCGTTGGGGTCCCCGAAAATCTTCGT
>JALYWD010000688.1 GCA_030852885.1 Chloroflexota bacterium
GATGTCGCAGACGCAGACCGGCTCACTGCTCTGCGCCAGCAGGTTGAGAATGCGGATGCGCGTGGGGTCGGCCAGGGCCTTGAACCAGGCGGCGTACTCCGTGGCCTCCGCCTCGGAGACCGTGGGCATGCCTGGCGGCGTGCAGCACGGTTGACCGTCGATGAGGATGGTAGGGCGGTCCAGAGTGGCTGGCATGATCTGCTCCTTCACTGGGTAGAAGCGTAACGATGACATCGACAATTGTCAATATATACATCGATCGCCATCAATGCGTTCTGGGCTGTCCACCGCTTCCCCCACTGCACATGCCGTGGGGAACGGCGCAGGCTGCGTCTTTTCACCATGAGCTCCGTCTCTGTTACACGGCGAGCGATTCGTGCTCGTCGCAGGGCTGCCCGCGTGCCGAACGGCGCCGGTTCGCCACATCAATGCCGGGAGATCGAGGCCAGGGGATCGTCCTGGAGACGGTTCGTTCAGGAGAACATGTCATGCAGAACTACTTCGCCAACGAGATCGAAGCCGCCCATCAGCGGCTGGAGTGGCAGCGCGCGCACGCGCGGGCGGCTCAAGTCGCCCTGATCAGTCCGGGGCGGGAACGCACCCGCTGGTCGGATCGGGCGCACCGAATCATGGCGCGCCTGCGCGCCAACCGGCCCGGAGAAAGGAGAGGGCTTGTGCCCGCGCACGGTTCGTCCGTCAAGCAGTCGGTATGCCTGGCCGGGCTCGCGCTGGCCATGGTTGTGGCCGGCCTCGGCCCGCTCCTCGATGGCCAGGAGGTCGAGGCCCGGAAACGCGGCCGGAACGCCGCGGCGCGCGGTGGGGTGACCGCCGAGTTGATCCAGGGCTTCTCGAATCCGGCGACCGTCTCGCTCGGCTCGGGCGGCACCACGACGATCGATGTCAGCGGCTTCGATCAACCGCTCGCGGACGTCAATGTCACGCTGCGGAACATGACCCAATCCAGCCTCGGCGACCTCAACGTCTTGCTCGTCGGCCCCGCCGGGCAAACGGCGGTCATCTTCTCCGACATCGGCTCCAACAGTTCCGCCAATAACCTGACGGTCACGCTCGATGACCAGGCGGCGACCCAGATACCGGTCGGCCCGATTCAGAATGGGGTCTATCAACCGACCAACGTCATATCGAATGACATCTGGCCCGCGCCGCCAGCTCCGGCTCACAACCTGCCAAGCGGCGCGCAGCTGAGTGTCTTCAACGGCACCGATCCGAATGGCACCTGGCGCCTGGTCTTTCACAACGATAATCTCGCGAGCACTGCCGGCGCACTGGTTGGCGGTTGGAGCCTGGAGATCACCTCGGCCAACGGGGTACCGACCGCCGCCCCTGACACGCTGCAGGCCCAGGCCGGCAAGGCCGTGAGCGGGCCGAGCGTGCTCGGCAACGACACCGACCCGGACAACGATGCGCTGACAGCCATCCTGGCCAGCCAGCCCAGGCAGGGCAGCGTCAGCATGCAGCCAGACGGCGCCTTCACCTACAAGGCAAAGAAGAAAGCAAAGGGCAGCGACCGCTTCACCTACCTGGCCCAGGATCCGAGCGGGTTGAGCGACCTGGAGACCGTGACCATCCAGGTCAAGAAGGCCAGGAAGAACAAGAAGAAGGGCAAGAGATAGCCCTGTCACACCAGACATGACGGCAGCCGGTAGATCGGCACGCGGCGCCTCCCGTCCCGCAGGGACAGGGTTCCAGGGCGCGCTACGCCAGAGAGATGTGAGAAAGGAACGAGAGATGAGCACAAACGGGCATGGTTCGGAGCGTTGGGCGCAGCGGCTTGCGCGGGCCTCACTGGTCGCACTGGTGACCGCCCTGCTGATTGGCTCAGGCGCCAGTCCCTTCGTCGACGGCTATGAGGCCGCCGCCAGGAAACGGGCCAGAGGCGCTGCCACGTCGGCCGCCCTCAAGATCGAGTCGTTTTCCAACGCGGCGCCGATCGCCATCCCTGCCAAAACGCAGACAGCCCCCTCCACGATCACGGTCAGCGGGTTTGAGACCAACATCGCCGATGTCGAGGTCACCCTGAGTGCGCTGACCCATCCCACCACCGCGAGCCTCGACATCCTGCTGGTGGGTCCGGGTGGGGAGAGAGTGCTCCTCATGTCGGAAGCCGGCGATGAGGCAGTTGGTGATTCCCCGACGTTCGATGACCAGGCGGCTGCCCAGGTGCCCAACACCGACTCACTCGTCAGTGGCACTTTCCAACCAACCAACTACGACTCTCCCGTATTGCCGGATACCTTCGCCCCACCGGCGCCGACGAATGCGGCGCATGGTTCAGCGCTGGCGGTCTTCAACGGCACCAACCCGAATGGCAACTGGCGCCTGTTCATCAGGAACCAGAGCACCCTCGAAGCTGGTTCCCTCGGTAATGGGTGGAGCCTGCGCATTACCGCGGCCAACGGCGTACCCAACGCCGCCCCGGACCGCTTTCAGGCGCAAGCCGGCAAGGCGCTGACCGTGGCCGGCCCAGGTGTTCTCGGCAACGACCGCGACCCTGATGACGACGTACTGACCGCGATCCTGGCCGGGCAGCCGGCGCGAGGCACGGTGACGCTCCAGCCAGACGGC
The DNA here is from genome assembly GCA_030852885.1 of Chloroflexota bacterium. GTDB lineage: Bacteria > Chloroflexota > Chloroflexia > Thermomicrobiales > UBA6265 > JACCXM01. The sequence continues at coordinate 2,587 of JALYWD010000688.1, forward strand.
GGCTTTACCTACAAAGCCAAGAAGAAAGCAAAGGGCACGGACAGCTTCACCTACCTGGCCGAGGATGACACCGGTTTGCGCGACCTGGAAACGGTGACCATCCAGCTCAAGAAGGCCAGGAACAAGAAGAAGGGCAAGAGGTAGCTTGCCCACCCACGGCCTTCGCCCACGTCTGCTCGCTGAGTTCACACCCCTCCCCGGGGAAGCAAGGGAGCTCGTCATCTCTGTCGAGTCTGGCGACTCCGGGTTCACCCCGTTGGCGATGAGCCGGTGTCGGTCGTCTTCTCCGGACTCGTCGCCGCCGGCCA
>JALYWD010000462.1 GCA_030852885.1 Chloroflexota bacterium
CGCCTGGCGTGGCGGTGGTGAGGTCTGGCTCCATCGCCGCGATGGGGGTGCCGCCAACCGTGACCGTGATGGGGCTCCCGCTCTCGTCCTGAAATGCGCGCGCGGAATAGGTGCGGAAAATCGCGTCTCCGGTTGAGAGCGAGAGGCCGAGCGCGGCTGCCCGGAGGAGGAACGTCCGGCGGTCTATGCCGCCGTCATGCGCCTGGAGAGCAAGTGAGCCGATTTCCCGAGCACGCGAGGAACGATGTGCCACCGAAGCCTCCTGGGTTTGCGTCACGCTTGGGCCGATGTGGATTGTTTTGCGAAGTGAAGCGTGCGCTTGCCGCCGCGAAATGTCAATGCGGCTTGTAGGCTGAATGAGCGTCCGCCAAATGGACAGCACCGTTACCTGTGCCCTCGGATTCGCGTCAGAGCGTTTCCCTGCAAGTAACAGCTTTGCGGTTCCGCAACGCAAGGAGCCCCGGACATCCAGTCCGGGGCTCCCGTGTCGATTACCTGTGCGGCGCTAGAAATTGAAGGTTTGTGCCCCCTGCCCGGCGAGCTTGATCTCCAGCGTATCGACGAAGCCGACAAAGTTCTGCCAACCGCCAGTCGGATCAGCAGGGTTGTTCTCACCGGCTTCCAGACGCAAACCGCCGAACGCCGTCGGGCAGTCAGAATCACCCGGATCCTGGTTGCGCAGCGTTACGGTTCCGAACTCCGTCTGGTAATCGTTTAGAGGCTGCGGGTCGTTCTGCGGGGCGAACACGCTTTGGAAGATCGAACGCCATAGACCATTCCTTGCGTCCCAGGTCTGCCATTCGCCACAGACTGGCCCAGGAGTCTCCGAAACGCCGGGATCGTAGAGCAGGATGTCATTTCCACCGGTGGCCGACGTAACGTAGATGGCCATGTATGGCGAATTGTCGCAATGGCCGCCATCTGGCGTGTAGGTCGTGTACTTCAACGTCTCCAGGTCATCCAGTTTCACGCCGGCGAAGAGCGCGCTGCGCAGGTGGGCCCAGTCACGGCCGTCCGCGCCAACGCTGAATTCGGCGCTGTTGCCGCTTTGGCCGGGGCTTTCTGAACCGGTGACGAACGTCACCTCCGCGGTGCCCGCCGTATCGACCGGAGGCGCGTCCGCAGGCTTGGTGCAGACCTGGAAGCCCGCGACGCAGGTGCCACTGTCGCAGGTCCCGGCATTCGCGCCGACACAGTCGGTGGAGTCGCAGCAGTTGGCGGCCGGAATGCAGACCGTGCCGCAGAGCCGGGTGCCAGTGCCGCAGGTGCAGGCGCCACCCTGGCACACGCCGCCATTCTTGCAATCCTTGTCCTTACAGCACTTTGACTTCGAGATGCACTTGCCGTGGCATTTTTGCTTGCCATTGGCGCAGCCGTTCTTCTTCTTGTGCTTATGCTTGTGTTTCTTTTTCTTCGCGAGTGCGTCATCACTGGTGATTGTGCCAGCCAGAAGGATTGCCGCGCCTCCGCCAAGAATGCCGCGCCTGCTGGCTGACGACGCGATGGCCTTGACGACGCTGTCAAAACGGTGATCGTCCACGACGCACTCCTCTGTTGGGCCGCCCCAACGGCCGCAACTCCTCCATGAACTGGACATACGAGCATGGCCCAGGAGTTTATTGTACAGGCAACTCGGCAATAGCGGTGAAACAATTCTCCACGTGCTGCGCCCCGAGAATTTTCCCGGAAGGATTCATTCGCGCTGGAGATGCGAAGCGATCATCTCAACGTGTGGATCAGAGCGGTTGGTGGTTGTCATATGGTGGACGCTGCGCGACATTGGTGCCCATGGGAACCCATGAGGGGGGCTGACGCCTCACATCGTGCGTTCCTTGTCAGCGGTGCATCACGTGAGAGCAATTTCGCGATACCAGAAGATGGTCGCGCTGAGATTGCCGTCAGCATTACGCGCCTATCCCGGAATCCGTCCACCAGGGACGTAGCCCAGCGCGCTGTAGAGTTCGTTGCTGGGATCTCCCTCGCGCGTGTCCAGCACCAGCAAGGATTTCCCGGCGCGCCGCGCTTCGGCTTCCAGCCCCGTCATCAAGGCGCGGGCGACGCCGCGCCTGCGCCACGCGGGATGCACCAGTAGTTTCGCGACTTCTGCCCGGTGCGCGCCGTTGGCGCTCTCGGCACTGTGCAGTTGCACGGCGCCGCCGAGGCGGCCGTCCGCTTCAGCGACCAGCAGCGTGACGCCGGGCCGGGGCAGGCGCTCCCACCAGTCCCGCGCAATATCACGCGGCAACGGCGCGTGAAACCCGAGGGATGCGCCGTCGTTCACGCAGGCGATGAGTACCTCGCAGAGATCATTCATCTCCGCAGGCTGCAATTGAGCGAGCTCGCACACCGTGACCGGTGACGACGGGGCCGGAAACTCATTCACCATCATCAGCTCCGTCGCTTGCCGGCGATACGCTCTGGCACTCGTCGCAGAAGCCGAAGAGCGCCAGGTGGTCAACTTGCGGCGCAAAGCCGTAGCGGGCACGGATCGCCTCGCGCATCGGCTCCA
>JALYWD010000711.1 GCA_030852885.1 Chloroflexota bacterium
GCTTGATGCAGGCGCCATCGCTAGAGCGACAGACGCCGTCATGGCAGACGTCCGCTGCGCCGGAGCAGTCCTTCGCGGTACCTCCAGTGCACACCCCGCGCTGGCAGGTGTCAGCGCTGGTGCACGGATCGCCGTCGTCGCAGCTTGTCCCGTCGTCTCTGGCGGGGTTCGTGCACGCGCCGGTTGCCGGGTCGCAGACCCCGGCCTCATGGCAGTCATCCTGCGCCGTGCAGACGATCGACGTATCGACCACGCACCGGCCATCCTCGCAGGCCCGGCAGCCCCCGCAACTGTCTCCCTGACAGGCGCACTGGCCATCATCCTGGCACAGCAGCCCATCGCCACAGGGATCACCCACCTGGGCGTCGTCAGGTTCGCACCTCGTCGTGGATTCGTTGCAGCGCTGGCAGATGGGGCAGGTCGGCTGGCACGTGCAGGAGCCACAGTCCACCGCCTGCTGGCAATTGTTCTGGACCGCGCCGCACGTGTCGGCGCAGGTCTGGGCCAGCGACTCCGGTTGGCAGGCGGGCTGTTTGTCCCTGCCCTTCCCCTTGTTCTTGCCCTTGCCGCCATGGTGGGCCTGGCAATTCTTGCGCCGGCCGTGGTGGCCGTGCCCCTTGCCCTTGACGCGGCGGCAGTGCTTCTTGTGCGGCTGCGCTTCGTCGGCGACGTCCTGCCGCTGGGATGGGCGGTGTTGGCGCTGTTGGTCGCGCTGCTTGCGCTGGCGGGACTTCGGCTTCCGGCGCTTGGCCGCAGCCAGCTCATCACCCGCCAGGAGCGCGGCCACCCCGCCGAGCGGCAGCCCCGACAGCAGGGCGAGGATCTTCCGCCGGCTCCCGCCCGCGGATACCCACCGCGTCAGGTGGTCGAAACGGTTCGCGTCCATCGGCAGGCTCCTCTTCGAGACGAATGGCGCGGCTTATCCTGGAGAGCATCTTTGCCAGCGGGCGCTCAGGGTGATGTGAGATGTGCGGCGCGCTTTGAACCCTCACACGGGTGGGCAACCCCGTCCGGGAGGGGCGTGCTCACGTCGCTCCGCACGGTTTGAAGCAGAAGAGTGTCCCGCCCCCGGTATCGACGCAGTTCGTGCCGGCCGCACAGGTGTCGCAACTTGCGGTGGGGTTGCCCACATTCTGTTTGTTGCAGACTTTCTGGCCTTGTACGGTGGTGTCGCAGACACAGGACCCATCGGCGTCGCCGCCGCAGTCGAAGGTATCCGGGGTACACGTCTGGCACGTGTGCAGCACGGTGTGACAGAGCGCACTGGCGCAGTCGTTACGGCTAGCGCACGTCTTCCCCGCGGCGCAGCGTGGGCAACTGCCACCGCAATCGATGTCACTCTCGCTGCCGTTCCGCACGCCGTCGGTGCAGGTCGGTAGTGGCGGGGCGCAGGCGCCACCCTGGCAGGTCTGGTTCCCGGTGCACGAGCCGCAAGATCCGTTGCAGCCGTCAGGACCGCAGGTCTTCCCCTGGCAGGCTGGCTTGCAGGAAGGCCGCTTCTTGCCGTTCTTCTTGCGCTTCTTCTTCTTTCTCTTCCCCACGGTATCAGCAATGCAAGAGAACGCGCCCACCCCTCCGGCCAGGAAGAAGCCACCCAGGGTGCGAGCGACGTCGCGGCGAGTACCCGCCGTTGCCAACCATTGGGTGACGTGATCGAACCGCGTGGCGTCCATGAGAAGACTCCTTCGGGACATCCGCGTTGACTCGCCATGCGGAACTCACCGCGCTCCAGGGGCGCGAGCGCGGAAGACCGTGGTGGCTGGCCGCCGATAAGCCTCTGGCCTACGTGGGGCAGGGCACGATGCATTGCCCTCCCCCACCGCAGGAGCATTGGCCGATCGAGAAGCTGCAGGTCGCCTGGGGATTTCCGCTTGCGCCTTGGCATTGGAGATCGGTTGCGCAGCCGCACGATTGGATGTAGCAGGCACATTGCCCGTTGCAGGCGAGCGTGTCAGGAGGGCAGGCGCACGCTCCTTCTTCACAGACGGCGTTAGCCCCGCAAGCTGTCCCACACCCACCGCAGTTCTCCGGGTCCTCGGACGTGTCCAGGCACACTCCGCCGCAACACGCTTGCCCCGCCCCGCAGCTAGCGCCGCAGGCGCTGCAGTTCGCCTCGTCGGTTGCCAGGTTGGCGCACGTTCCTCCGCAGCACGTTTGGCCGGGCGGGCAGGT
>JALYWD010000716.1 GCA_030852885.1 Chloroflexota bacterium
ATTACGGGCTTGCTCAACATCACCAGTGGCCGCGTCAGCGCGATGGGACAGGAGATGGCCGGCTGGCCGCCGTACCGCATCGCCCGTGCCGGGCTGGGTCGCACGTTCCAGGTGGTGAAGCTGTTCAAGGATTTTACGGTCGCGGAGAACGTGGAAGTGGCCGCCATGAGCGCCCACCAGATCGGGCGCGGCGAGGCGCAGCGACGGGCTCAGGACGCGTTGGAGCTCATGGGCATCGCCCACCTCGCGGACTTGCCGGCCAGCATCTTGCCCCAGGGCGAGGAGCGCCGCGTGGAGATTGCGCGGGCGCTGGCCACACAGCCGCGCTTCATGCTGCTGGACGAGCCGGGTGCCGGCCTGAATGACGCCGAGATCGAGGTCCTGCTGCCTACCCTGCACCGCATTCGCCAGACTCGCGGCTGCGGCATCCTGATCGTGGACCACGACATGCGCCTGATCATGAGCCTGTGTGACCGCATCCACGTGCTCAACTACGGGCAAACCATTGCCGAGGGCACGCCCGAGCAGATTCGCCGCGAACCGGCGGTCGTCGAGGCCTACCTGGGTTCGGAGGTGGCCCTCCATGGCGCTGCTTGAGGTCGAGGACCTGCATGTCCGCTACGGCGCCATTGTGGCGCTGCGGGGGATGTCGCTCACGGTCAACCAGGGCGAGATCGTGGGGCTGATCGGCGTCAATGGCGCCGGCAAGAGCACCACGATGAAGGCGATCATGCAGGTCGTGCGGCCGGAGCGCGGCACGATCACCTACGAGGGCCAGTCGCTGGTCGGGATGACGCCGGAAAACGTGGTCCGGCGCGGTATTGCCCCGGTCATGGAGGGGCGGCGCATCTTCCCGGCGCTCACCATCGAGGAGAACCTGCGCCTCGGCGCGGCGATCCGCAACGATCGAGATGGCATCAAGGCCGACATCGACAAGTGGTGCCAGTTCTTTCCCATCCTGGGCGAGCGCTTGGCGAAGCCAGCCGGCACGCTCTCGGGCGGTCAGCAACAGATGCTGGCGGTGGCGCGCGGCCTGATGTCCCGGCCCAGGCTGGTGCTGATGGACGAGCCCTCGCTCGGCCTTTCGCCCAAGCTGGTGGGCGAGGTCTTCGGGCTGATCTCCGAGTTGCGCGGGCTGGGCGTGACGATCCTGCTGATCGAGCAGAATGTGCGCATGACCCTCAACATCGTGGACCGCGCTTACCTGGTCAACACCGGCCACGTGGAGTTCGTCGGCACGCCGGACGAGATCCGGCAGCACGCTGACCTGGAGCAAGCCTACCTGGGAGGTGGCCGCCCGACGGCCAGCGTGGGGACGGCCAGCGGTGGATAGCCTCGTTCAGTACCTGATCTCGTCGTTTTCCCTGGGCGGGCTGTACGCCTTGATGACGCTGGGTCTGGTCGTGGTCTACGGCATCCTGCGCCTGATCAACTTTGCCTATGGTGAATTGGTGATGGTGGCCGGGTACGGCCTGCTGCTCTTCGGCAACACCGACCTGGCGTGGCCGCTGGTGGCTCTGTTCAGCATTCTCTCGGCGATCATCGCGGCGGTGATCATGGAGCGCGTGGCGTTCCGGCCCGTGCGTTTCGGCTCCGCCAATACGATGCTGATCACCTCCTTCGCGGTCAGTACGCTGTTGCAGAATGTCACGCTGCTGGCCATTTCGCCCCGACCGCAGGCGGTGCGGCTGCCCTCCTTTTTCGTGGAGAGCATCATGGTCGGGGACCTGCGGCTGCGGATTGTGGACCTGGCCAGCATTGTGGTCAGCGTGTTCGCCCTCGTCATTCTGAACGTGCTGGTGCGCCGGACCACGATTGGCATTGCGCTGCGGGCAGCAGCAGACGACTTCACCATGACCCGCCTGCTCGGGGTGCGGGCCAACCTGCTGATCAGCGTGGCCTTCGCGATCAGCGGCCTTTTGGCCGGCATCGTCGCCATCTTCTGGGTGGGGCGCTCTTCGCTGGTCGAGCCCGCAGTTGGGCTGCAGCCCGTCCTGATCGCCTTTATCGCCGCCGTGGTTGGCGGCATGGAGAACCTGAAAGGGGCGGTCCTGGGCGGCTATCTGCTCGGATTCCTGTGGGTGGGCCTGCAAACGTGGTTGCCCCAGGCGATGCTCGATTACCGCAACGCGGTGCTCTTTGGCATCGTCATCGTGATCTTGCTGATCCGGCCGGAAGGGTTGATCCGCCCGGTCTACTCCAGGGAGCGGCGATGAGCGGTTCGGCGCGGCGTTCGCCGCTGGCGCAGATCGCCATCACCTCGGTCATTCTCTGCGGCATCCTGATCATCATCGGCCTCTTGACCAACACCTTCGGGGACCGCGTGCTGGTGCGCGTGGTCACGGTCCTGTTCGTCAACGTCGTGCTGACCGTGGCGCTACAGATCTTCATGGGGAACTCAGGGCTGACGTCCTTTGGGCACATCGCCTTCATGGCCATCGGCGCGTACTCGTCGCTCTGGTTCACGCTCACGCCGGAGGAAAAGAACCGCACCCTGCCGGACATGCCGGACACTTGGCTCATGCATGGCTGGCACACCGACTTCCTGCCGGCGATCCTGCTGGCGGGCGGGGTAGCGGCGATTGTGGGAGGGCTGCTCGGGGTGGCGCTGGTGCGGCTGCGGGGCGCGTCCTTCACCATCGCCACGTTTGCATTCCTGATCGTGGTGCACACCGTGGCCCTGAACTGGGACCCGATGACGCGCGGCTCGCGCACGGTCTTCGGCATCCCGGACCTGACCACGATCTGGATTGCGCTGGGTGCGGCGCTGGTCGTGGTCATTGCGGGCTTGCTCTTCCGGGAGTCGCCCGTGGGCCTGCGCGTGCGCGCGGCACGGGATGACGAGGATGCGGCAGCCAGTATTGGCATCCACATAGCCTGGGTGCGGTGGGTCTCCTGGGTCGCCAGCGTCTTCCTTGCCGGCGCGGCGGGCGCGCTCTGGGCGCATTTCATCACCACCTTCTCTCCGGCAGCGTTCTACATCAGTGAGACGTTCCTCATCGTTGCGATGTTGGTCATCGGTGGCTCCGGCAGTGTTTCGGGCGCCGTGGTCGGCGCGGTGCTGGTATCGCTCAGTTCGGAGTGGCTGCGCCGCCTGGAAGGCTGGCTGAACCAGCATCGTTCCGACGGCACGATCATTGGACAGCTCATTCCCATCGAGTTGCGTGGTTTCGCCGAGATCGTGATCGCCATCGCCATGATCATCATCCTGATCAAGCGGCCTGCTGGCCTCACCGGGGGACGTGAGATCGGCTGGAGCGGGCAGTGGGGCCGCTCCAGGAAGGTTGAGGCGCAACCAGGGGTGAAACCTGCCCCGGAGTAGCCCGGCGGCGAGGAGCAAGCAACATGGACCTGATGGAAACTCGCGCCGCGACGGACCTGGTCGCGCGGGACGCCGCGGTGATCGCCGACGCCCTGCGGATGCGGTACACCTCAATGGACATCGCAGGCGGCGAGGGCGCGTGGCTGACCGACTCGCACGGCAAGCGCTACCTTGACTTCGGCGCGGGCTGGGCACTGGCCGGGCTTGGCTACAGCGACCGCCGCGTGCAGAACGCCGTGGCGCAGCAGATGGCGAAGAGCACCTTCGCCGGGCTGATCTCGTCCATCAACCAGCCGGCCGTGGAACTCGCTGAGGAGCTGATTGCGCTCACGCCGGGGGATTTTCCGAAGAAGGTCTGGTTTGGTCTCGCCGGGTCTGACGCCGCAGAGGCTGCGCAGCGCCTGTTGATGCGCGCCACCGGGAAACGGCGCATGGTCTCCTTCATCGGCGGCTGGCACGGCACGACCGAGGCGGCAATGGGCCTCTCGGCGCACCCCTCGCTCACGGACGGACCGGGTGGCGGGCATGTGACCAAGATCCCCTTCCCCTATCCCTACCGGCCTCCCTTCGGTGGCGACGGGGAGAACCTGACCGATCAGTGCCTGAACTATCTGGAGCACTACCTGTTCCGCACCATCTGCCCACCGGAGCAGGTGGCGGCGGTCTTCGTGGAAGCAGTGCAGGCGGACAGCGGCGATGTCGTGCCACCGCCGGATTTCCTGCCGAAGTTGCGCGCCCTGTGCGACCGGCACGGCATTCTGCTGGTGCTGGACGAGATCAAGGTTGGGCTGGGGCGCACCGGTCACATGTTCGGGTTCGACCACGCCGGGATCACGCCAGACCTGGTGCTGCTGGGCAAGTCGCTTGGCGGGGGCTTGCCGCTGAGCGCCATCGTCGGACGCGAGGACATACTCGATGCCGGCAGCGGCGTCGCGCTCTTCACGGCGGTCGGCAACGCCACCTGCTGCGCCGCCGGCCTCGCGGTCGCGCGCGCCGTCCAGGAGGATGATCTGCCAGCGCACGCGGCGGCCACCGGCGCGTACCTGCAGCAGAAACTGACGGAAGCGCTGGAGCCGTATGACATTGTGGGCGAGGTGCGTGGGCTGGGCATGATCCAGGGCGTGGAGTTGGTCACAGACCGGGCCAGCAAGACGCCGAACCAGACCGATGCCGCGAAGATCGTTTACCGCGCGTACGAATTGGGCCTGATCCTGTACTACGCCGGGCTGTGGGGGAATGTACTGGAGATCACGCCGCCGCTCATTCTCACGCAGGATGAGGTTGATACCGGCGTAGGCATCCTGGCGCAGGCCGTCGATGATGTGGTGAACGGGCGCGTGGGGGATGAAGCGCTGGCGGGGTTTGCCGGGTGGTGAACAGCCTGCTTTCGGCGGAGGGGCGCGACGGATGCCGCTCCCCTCTGGTGTCATCCCGACGAAGGAGGGACCTCGTCGTTCGTGAATACGCAGGAATGACGAGATCCTTCGCCTGAGGGCCAGGATGACACCGGAAGGTGAGGGCGACCTCGACCCATGGTGGCTGGGGAGCGAGGTCCTTCGACTTCGCTCAGGACGACACGCGCGGGTGGGCGCGACAATTCACCGGCATTTCCCCTGGGCCACGCAAAGGATGAGAGCCAGGTCGATCTTCGGCAAGAATGCACGCAATAGGCACGCAACGCAAAGCCCCTCGCCCTGCGCAAGTACTCAGGGAGAGGGGGTGGGGTGAGGGTTTCTTGTGACCGACCAGATAACGACGTATCTCAACGCCCACCTGGATGACTACCTGGCGGAACTGGGGCCGCTGGTCAACCAGGACTCAGGCAGCTACGACAAGGCCGGGGTGGATATCGTCACGGCGCGGCTGCAGGAGCGCTTCGAGCGCATGGGCTTCACCGTAGAGCGGGCCGCGCAGGAGCGCTTTGGCGATGACCTGGTCGCGCGGCGGCAGGGCAACGGTGGCGCAAAGATCATGCTGCTCGGCCACGCGGACACGGTGTTCCCGGCGGGGACGACCGCGCAGCGCCCCATGAGCCTCGGTGAAGACCGCATCTTTGGCCCTGGCACCTGCGACATGAAGGCCGGCATCCTGGCCGGCATCTACGCCATCGATGCGCTCGATCATGTTGGCTGGGACGACTACGGCCAGATCACCTTCGTCATCGTGAGCGACGAGGAGATTGGCGAGCGCCACTCGGTCGAACTGCTGATGCGCGAGGGTGAGCGGCACGACGCGGTGCTCACGCTGGAGGCGGCGCGGGAGAACGGCGATATCGTCACCGCGCGCAAGGCCGGCTGCTGGCTCACGGTCACGGCGCAGGGCAAGGCGGCGCACGCCGGGGTGGAGCCGGAGAAGGGGCGCAGCGCGACGCTGGCCATTGCCAACATCATTGTGGATACCTTCGCGCTGAACGGCCGCAAGCCGGGCATGACAGTCAACCCGGGCGAGATCAGTGGGGGGCGCGCGCCGAATATCGTATCGGCAGAGGCCAGCGCCCACTTTGACTTGCGCGCCTGGACGAACGCGGACCTGGCCGAGCTGGTGGCGGAATTCCGGCGGGTAGCGCAGGCTCAGCCGGTGGCTGATGTCACGATCACTATCGTGCAGGATCCTGGCTCTGGCTGCCCGGCGATGGAGCGCACGCCGGGCGTGGTGCGCCTGGAGGAATCGGCAGTGCGCATTGCTGGGGAGCTGGGCTTCCCGCTCAAGGGCGCGGCCACGGGTG
>JALYWD010000743.1 GCA_030852885.1 Chloroflexota bacterium
ATAGCTCATCCATACGGTCTGTGTACAGCCGCCCGGCAGAGTTGACGAGTTTTGAGGGGTCAATAAGGTGCGGCATCCCGACCGGGTGCACGAAGACCTCGACCTCCGGCTGCTCGCGCACGATGACACCGGCTGCCCCGGAGTGATCGAGGTGAATGTGGGAAACGAAGATTTTGGTCAACTGCGCGGGGTCGAAACCGGCGGCCATGATCCCGGCCAGCAGGTTCGGCAGCGTCGAGGTCGGCCCGGTCTCGATCAGGACCAGCTCGTCCGGGGAGGCCAGCAGGTAGGCATGAACGACCTTGTCCCAGCCCTGAAACCCGAGATCGATGGCCCAGATGCGCTCACCAACCTGCGTGGCCGTACCGCCTGCGCCCGAACCCTTTTCCGCGTACCGCACGCCTCACCCCTCGTTCACGAATGTACGTACGGATTATCGCATTTTGGCGAGTCCGCGCGGTGTGCGCCGCGCCCAACTTCCGTTGTGGGAACCCCACTCCTGGTTAGGTATACAGGAGTGGGGTTGAGGTCAAAATCGTTCTCTCACCGGCCCGCGATCATTTCCTCCAGGTCGACGACCTCCTCATCGGCGCCGGTCCGGCCATACGGCAGCGGTACTGGCGTTAGCCGCATGACCGCCACTGGGTCATCGTCCGCGGCAATGCGGTTCTGCCGCTCGATACCGCAGCCGTTGCAGCGGTGGACCAGCATCTGCTCCCCGTCCGCGCGGAACGCCACGCCCACGGCGGGCATCAGCGAGCGGCACGGGCTCTCCCGGTCACCCGGCCGCCGCAGATCAACGTGCCGGGAGGCCAGGCAGAAGGGGCAGTGGTTCCGGTGCCTACCGCCGGAGACCGTTTGCCCCACGACCACACGGCATTTGCCGCAGCGAAAGGGCTGGTTCTCGTTCCGCCGCATGCTCGGCCGGAACGGCGCGACCATCCCGCGGTCACGCGGCTTCCGGCGGAACGGCCGGGCATCAACAGGTGAGAGAACGTCGTCGTCGTTTTCCAGGTACGCCAGTTCGCTTGGCGAAAGTCGTGGCACTGCGGTGTCCTCCGATTGGGAAATCGTCCAGGGCGATCCAGAACAATCGGGACACAAGCGCTGTCAACACAAAGCACCCTTTCCTGCGGCCATCATGGGAGCAGCACGAGACCACCTCGCGCAGCACAAGTGCCGGCCAGCAACGGAGGGCTGCGCCTCCGGTCAGGCCGGCAATACGCACCCAGGCGCTTCAGGAAAGTGATGCGATTTCAGGTCTGGCGAGGATCATCAGCACACGCAGCCACACCGCCAGCGAGCGTGCACATGGCCGCCGCTGGAGGAACCGTGGGTTGCGAGCGCGAGGGAATGAACGCTAGCGAGGCATCCCATTCGCCGAAGCGCCCGGGTGGAGCGCCATGACAGTCGTTTGCATCAAAAGCTCCTTCCGGATGAGATACTGCCGGTCCGACTGCTGCCTCGGATCGAGACAGCGGCGCGGAGTGTAAAACCCGAATCGCGCCACGTCAAATTTCTGGAGTCTTCCCGATGCCACTGATGCTCCTGAACCAGGATGATGTCCGCCGGCTCCTTGATCCAGCCACCATGCTCGATGTCCTGGCCCAGGGTTTTGCCGATCTCACCGCCGGCAAGGTTGCCGCCCCAGGGCGCGACGGCGTCCAGACCGATGCCGGAGCGTTGCTGGCCATGCCGGGCTGGCTTCCCGGTTCGCCGGTGGGCGTCAAGCTGGTTGCCGCCTTCCACGGCAACCCGGCTCGGGGCCTGCCTGGGCACCAGGCGCTGATCTGCCTCTTTGACGAGGAGACCGGCACCCCGCTGGTTGTCATGGACGGCGCGCACATCACCGCGTTCCGCACCGCTGGCGGCGCGGTGCTCTCGGCGAGGCTCCTGGCGCGGCCTGATGCCTGTCGCCTGGCCATCATCGGCGGCGGGGTGCAGGGCGTCTCGCACGCGGAGCTGATGCCGCTGGTGCGTGACATCCGCGAGATTCGCGTCTGGTCCCGCAATCCGGCGAGTGCGGCGCGTGTAGCGGCCGCCCATGAAGCCGCACGCGTGTTCTCCACACCAGAAGAAGCCGTGCGAGACGCCGACATCATCTGCCTCTGCACCACGGCGCAGGAGCCACCCGTGCGCGCCGAATGGGTTGCACCCGGCGCCCATGTCACCTCAGTCGGCTACAACCCTCCTGGCGGCGAACTCGACACCACCCTGCTCGCTACCGGCTCCCTCTTCGTCGAGGCCCGGGCCGCCTTCGCGCCGCCACCGGTCGGTTGCGACGAGTTGCAGGGCCTCGATCCCCGGAGTGGCGCCGAGTTGGGCGAGGTGGTGCTGGGCACGCGCCCGGGCCGCACAACACTTGATGAGATCACGATCTACAAGTCGATGGGCCACGCCATGGAGGATGTCGTTACTGCCGCCCTCGTGTACCAGGCGGCACTGGCCGAGGGCGTGGGCGCCTGGTTCGATCTCACCCCTCAGGACTGAGCAAACCCCTATCACCACGCTTGACGCTGGCACCAGACAGGCGTAGCCTGCGGATAACAAGTGAAATCGCACCGCTACGGGAGCTCGGAGGCGCCGGGCTGAGAGGGTGGCCACACCGCCGCCGACCGTCGAACCTGACCGGGGTAATGCCCGCGTAGGAACCTCGCACGCTCTTCTCAGCCGCGCACCCATCTCCCGGTGGGTGCGCGGACCTGTTTTCGCAGGGTGGTCCGGCGCCGTGATCACCCGTCAGGAGAAGAGTCATGACCCTCACCGCAACTCCGCTCGACACGCCGCTCACCATTGCCGGACGCGAGTTCAGCAGCCGCCTCATGCTCGGCACCGGGAAGTACCGCACCAACGAGGAGATGCGCGCGGCGCTGGATGCCTCCGGGACGGGAATCGTGACGGTTGCGCTGCGCCGCATCGACTTCGATGACCCGGCCAGTCGCTCCGTGCTCGAGGATATCGATACGTCCCGCTACGCCATTCTGCCGAACACCGCTGGCTGCAAGACCGCCGAGGAAGCAGTGCGCATCGCGCGTATGGCCCGCGCGATGGGTCTCGGCGAGTGGGTGAAGCTGGAAGTCATCCCGGACCCCGTCTACCTCCTGCCCGATCCCATCGGCACGCTGGAGGCGGCACGCATCCTGGTTAAGGAAGGCTTTGCTGTCCTCCCCTACATCGGGGCCGATCCCCCGCTGGCTCGCCACCTGGAAGCGCTCGGCTGCGCGACGGTGATGCCGCTCGGCTCCCCGATTGGCTCGGGCCAGGGCATCATCAACCTGGAGGCGATCCGCATCATCATCGCCCAGGCCAGCGTGCCGGTGGTGGTGGACGCCGGAATCGGTGCGCCGTCGGATGCCGCACTGGCCATGGAGCAAGGTGCAGACTCCTGCCTCGTCAACTCGGCGGTCGCCCTGGCTGGCAACCCGGCCCTGATGGCGGAAGCGATGGCCGGTGGCGTGCGCGCCGGACGCCTGTCGTTTCTCTCCGGCCGCATTCCGCGGCTCCCGTACGCCTCCGCCAGCAGCCCGCTCAGCGGGGTGGTGGGCGCAACGTCCACGTAATGACGGCCCCTCGCCTGCTGCTGGTAACCGACCCTGCGCGCGCCCGGCTTCCGCTACTCGACCTCGTTTCTGAGGCCGTGGCAGGCGGCGCGGATGCCATCTATCTGCGCCACCTCACCGCCGATGACGACTGGGCAGCCACCCTGGCGGAAATTCGCGAACGCGTGCCGCCCGAAGTGTCGCTGATGGTCCCGGGAGAGCCGCCACAGGGTATCCCGGGCGTTGGCCGGCACCTGCGGGAGCGCGATCCGCTGCCGGAACCGCTTCCGCCAGGCGCATCCTTCCCGCTGAGCCGATCTGTCCACTCTCCCGCAGAAGCGGCGCGTTCATGCCGTGTGAGCTATGTCGTTGCCGGGCACGTCTTCCCGAGCGCCAGCAAACCAGGCCGGGAACCACTCGGCCTGGATGGCCTCGCTCGCATTGCCGCCGCCGCGCCTGTGCCGCTCGTGGCCATCGGCGGCATCACCCCGGAGCGCGTTGCCGGGGTGATGGCCGCCGGAGCGCAGGGGGCGGCGGTAATTGGCGCCATCTGCGAGGCGCTCGATCCCCGCGCGGTCGCGCGCGACCTGCGCGCTGCGGTTGACGCAGCGCGCTCCTGTCATGTGAAAGGACCTGAGATGAACTCTACCCCGATCAGCGAGACCACAATCGCGATCATGGTCAATGGCAAACCGCGCGAGATCCCTGCTGGCGCGACGGTGCACGACCTGCTCGCCAGCCGCAAACTCGCCGACAGCATGGCCATCGTCGAACGCAACGGGGTCATCCTCCCGCGCGATTCCTACGCAACAGCCATCCTGGCCGCTGACGACCAACTGGAGATCGTGCACGCGGTGGGTGGCGGGTAGCCCCTCCTTACGGCTCCACCGGATCGGTCCCCGCCGCGATCTCCGCTGCATCGTTGACGCCGTCACCATCCGTATCGACGTTGTCCGGGTCGGTCTGGAAGAACTCCTCGTCAGTGCTGGGCAACCCATCGCCGTCCGGATCGACATCGGCCATATCGACCACCTCAGGCGTTTCCTGCGGCGCCTCTGCCTCCTCGGGGACGGGTGTCTCGGCAGCCTCAGGCGCCGCCGATTCTGGCGGGTAGAAGTACAGGACGTAGCCAGTGTGCGG
>JALYWD010000746.1 GCA_030852885.1 Chloroflexota bacterium
CCGCGCCAGCTACGCCTTCGCCCTTGTCAGTGTGGCGGCCGCGCTGGAGGTCGAGGATGGTGTGGTGAGCCAGGTCCGGCTCGCCCTTGGCGGCGTGGCCCCACGTCCCTGGCGCGCCCTTGCCGCCGAGCGCGTGCTACAGGGCGCGCCCGCAACACGGGAGGTCTTCCGGCAGGCAGCGGAGGCCGAACTGGCCCCGGCACGCGGGCTGCTCCACAACGCCTTCAAGATCGAACTCGCCAAGCGCACGATCACGAGCGTCCTGGCTGAGATGAGCGGGCAACAGGGAGAATAAAGATGGCCGTCCTGCGCAAGGTCGTGGAAACGGCCGTTCGCTTTGTCCCTGATCCCGCACCTGATCCCCTCATCCAGAAGACCGGGGCGATTGGCCTCCCGCTGGACCGCGTGGATGGCGCGCGCAAGGTGCAGGGCGCGGCGACGTTTACCGCTGAGTACCAGGTCGAGAACGTGGCCCACGCCGCCCTGGTCTACAGCACGATTGCGAAGGGGCGCATCTCGGGGATCGATAGTTCCGAGGCAGAAGCACTCGCCGGCGTGATTGCCGTTATCACCAACCAGAACGCGCCCCGCATGAAGCATCCCACCTTGCTCAGCATGCTCCGGTTGGGCAAGGGCATTGGCGGCAGCGAACTCCCGATCATGCAGGACGACTCGGTCAACTTCGACGGTGAGGCCGTGGCGGTTGTCGTGGCGGAGTTGCCGGAGCAGGCCGCGTACGCCGCGTCTCTGGTGCGCGTGACCTATGAACCGGAGCAACCCCGGGTCTCGTTCGAAGCGGAACAGGCGCATGCCACCGTTCCCAAAGATGTCTTTGGCGAAGAACCCGAGATCATCCTGGGTGATCCAGACGCTGCCCTGGCCGCCGCTGCGTTCGTCGTCGATAACACCTACCGGACGCCGCGCCAGAACCAGAACGCGCTGGAGCCGCACGCGACCATTGCCATCTGGGAAGATGACGACCACCTGCTGGTCCTCGAGTCCACCCAGTTCGTGAATGGCGTCAAGCACCAACTCGCCCACGTCTTCGGCCTCAAGCCGGAGAACGTGCGCGTGGTATCTCCGTTTGTCGGCGGTGGCTTTGGCGGCAAGGTCGCGCTCTGGAGCCACACGGTGCTCTGCGCCGCTGCGGCGCGGGTAACTGGCCGCCCCGTAAAACTGGTCCTCTCTCGCGAAGGCGTCTTTCGGCTCGTCGGCGGCCGCACGCTCGCGGAGCAGCGCGTCGCCCTCGGCGCGGACAGTGACGGCGCCTTGACGGCCCTGATCCACACCGGGACCACGGCAACAACCACCCATGCCAGGTACCCTGAGCAGTTCTCGCTGACATCACGGCATCTCTACGCGACGAAAAATCTGCGCAGCGCCCAGGACGTGGTCAACCTCGACACCGTCGCCAACTCCTGGATGCGGGCGCCGGGCGACGCCCTGGCCACCTACGCCCTGGAAGTCACGCTCGACGAGCTGGCGTACGCCATGCACCTCGATCCCATCGAGTTGCGCCGCCGCAACGAGCCAACCCAGGACCCAACAACCGGAGCGCCTTTCTCCAGCCGCCATCTGCTGGAATGCTTGGCGCGCGGCGCGGAGGCGTTTGGGTGGAGCGCGCGCCCGGCACGGCCCCGCGCGCAGCGTGACGGCCAGTGGCTGGTGGGACAGGGTGTGGCCGCGTCGTACTTCCCCCACTATCGCTGGACCGCCAAAGCGAAGGTGCGCCTTGATGCCGATGGCACGGCCCTCGTCCAGGCGGCCGCCGCCGAAATGGGTATGGGCACCGCCACGGTCCAGATCCAGCAGGCTGCTGACCGCCTGGGGCTCCCCATCGACCGGGTGACGTTCGAGTACGGGGATTCCGCGCTGCCCGATTCACCCATCATGGCCGGCGGCTCCAGTCAGACAGTGACCATCGCCGCCGCCGTGCAGAAGGCCGTCGAGAACCTGCATCGTGACTTGCTCAAACTCGTTCCGGAAAGCTCCCCTCTTGCCGGGTCGATGCTGCAGCAAGTCGAGGCACGGGATGGCGGCCTCTACTGCCTCGGCACGCGCCAGGGCGAGAGCTACGCCGCGATGTTGCAACGGGCCGGCAAGGCGTTCATCGAGGTGGAGGGGAAATCCGCGCCGCCTCTGGAGATCCTGAAGTACGCCATGGCCTCGTACGGCGCGCAGTTCTGCGAGGTACGGGTC
>JALYWD010000001.1 GCA_030852885.1 Chloroflexota bacterium
TCGGCCTTGCTGGCCTCGCCACGGGCAAACTCGCGGATGATGCGTCCCTTGTGGAAAACGAGGATGCGGTCGCAGACGCCGATTGTCTCTTCAATCTCCGATGAGGTGAAGAGCAGCGCCAGGCCGCCGCGCGCCAGCTCGTCGCAGAGCGCGTAGATTTCCGATTTCGCGCCGACATCGATGCCGCGGGTGGGATCGTTGAGGATCAGAATTTCGGGACCCGTCGCCAGCCACTTGGCGACGACGATCTTCTGCTGATTGCCACCGGAGAGGTTGACGACGCGCTTGTCGATGCTGTCCGTGGCCACATTCAGCTTGCGCACGTAGTCATTCGTGAGCGTGCGCTCCCTGGAGCGGTCGATCATCCCGAGCCGGTCCAGGAGCTTGTCCAGCACCGCCAGGCTGGCGTTGCGCCGGATCGACCACGACGTCATCAAGCCCTCGTCGCGGCGGTTGGCCGGGACCAGGGCGAAGCCCTGCTTGATGGCGTCAAACGGCGAGCGGGGAGGCGCGTTTCGTCCCTTGTAGACCACCTGGCCGGAGCGCGGCTTCTCCAGCCCGAAGAGCACGTCGAACACGTCCGCCACGCCGGAGCCTTCCAGCCCCGCGAAACCCAGGATTTCCCCGGCGCGCACCTCGAAGTCCACCGGTCCCATCTCGCGGCCAGCACGGAGGCCGCGCACTGAGAGGGCGACGCGCGCGTCCGGCGGCGCGGACTCGCGCTGGGGAAAGGCATCACCCAGGCGGCGGCCGATCATCTGGGCGATGACTTCCGGGATGGTGATGTCCCCGATGCACCAGGTGCCCTGGTAGCGGCCGTCGCGAATGACGGAGATGCGCTCGCTGATCGCGAAGACCTCTTCCAGCCGGTGGGAGACATAGATGATCGTGAGGCCCTGGTCACGCAAGCGGCGCAGCAGGGTGAAGAGGCGTTCCGTTTCGGCGGCGCTGAGCGCGGAGTTCGGCTCATCCATGATGATGATGTCCGATTCCTGCTGCAACGTGCGCGCGATCTCGACGAGCTGTTTTTCCGCCACGGAGAGGCGCCCCACCTTGGTGCGCGGGTCGAGGCGGACGCCCATCTCATCCAGGATCTTCCTGGTGGCGGCCGCCATCTGCCGCTCGTTCAGCAACCCCGGCCCGACCGTGCTTTCGCGGTTGGCGAAGATGTTCCCGGCCACGGTCAGGTGCGGGAAGAGGTTCAACTCCTGGAAGACGATGCTGACACCGAGCTTGCGCGCGTGGAGCGGATCGCCGATGGTGACCGGTTGGCCGCGCAGCACCAGCGTACCGCTGTCCGGCTGATGTACGCCCGCCAGCATCTTCATGATCGTGGATTTGCCAGCGCCGTTCTCGCCCACCACCGCGTGAATCTCGCCGCGCGTGATGCCAAAGGAGACATCGTTGACGGCGGTGATGCCGCCGAAGCGCTTCACCACGCGGTCCAGGCGGATGATCTCGTCGGGGGTAGGGGAGTCGGTCATGTAGTTGGCCTCTTGATGGGGTGTGCTCTGAGAAACCCTCACCCCAACCCCTCTCCCGGTGCGCGGGAGAGGGGCTCGCGACCTTGTGCGCTGCCCGTCCCCCCTCGCCCTTTGCGAAGGGCGAGGGGCTGGGGGTGAGGGTTCTTCCTCTTACGAACTCGGAGTTGCGCGCGGCATACCCGGGTGCGCCAGATCGTCGTACGGGCGAGCAGATTCCGCGAGGTCCGCGAAGTGCTCGTCCATGTACTCCTGGTAGTAGTCGTACTGGGCCTGGTTGTCCGTCTGGCGGGTCACGTAGTCGTCGACGTTGTCGATGGTTACGACTTCCGTGGGGCCTTCCAGCCACCCCTCGACCATGGGGGTGCCATTGATCAGGTGCTCAGCCAGCGCGCGGACTGGCAGGTAGCCCTGCAGGTATTCCTGCTGGCCGACCGTCACCGCCGCCCAGCCATCCTTGACCGCTTGCAGGGTCGGTGGGTCGAGATCGTAGCCGCCGATCAGCCACTCACCGCCGGTGCGCTCCTTGAGTTGCGCCAGGTTCGGGATGTCGATCGAGCAGAGACCGATGGCTGCCACCGCGTCCGGGTTGGCCGCCATGAAGTTCTCCCAGCGTCCGTAGTTGTCCGGCACCGGGATCAGCACTTCCTGGGTTGGCAGCACTTCGTAGGCGGTGCCTTCGAACGCCTTGCGCAAGCCGTGGTCGCGGTCCTGGAGCGCGGTGGCGGCGGCGGAGCAGATGCCAACGGCGATCTTGCCCTCCGTCTTGCCCGCCTTCTCCAGTTGCTCGATCATCTGACCGGCCAGGATCGTGCCGGAGTTGTACTCATCCTGCCCGACCCAGGCCGTCAGGCCCGTCTCGAGCGCGGTGATGTTGGCGCCGACCAGCGGGATCCCGGCGTCATTGGCCTGCTCGATTGGCGTGATCCACTGGTCGCCCGGCAGGGGGATGACGGCGATGCCATCGAAGCCACGCTGCATGGCGGCGTCAAAGAACGCCTGGTGCGTCGGGGTGTCGAACGAGGCGTCGCCAAAGACCTCGACCGTGACGCCGTAGTCGCGCCCGGCATCTTCCGCGCCGGTCTTGATGCGCTCGGTGAACGCGTTCAGGCCGTGCAGGACGTAAGCGATCTCGATATCGCTGTGGTCGGCGGCGGGGGTGGCGTCTTGCGCCA
>JALYWD010000032.1 GCA_030852885.1 Chloroflexota bacterium
CGCGTGCGCGATACCGCGCTCGGCCAGCAGACCGCCAAGCACCTCCCGGATGAGCGACGGCGACCACGCGCCAAGGGTCACGGCGTTGCCGTGCCGCACCACCGCCGCTTCACCTGCCTGCGGTCCATCGTCGTAGCGAATCAGCGCGGTCCCGCCGTGCAGGGTGTAGCTCTCGGCCCAGACTTCCACGACATGACCAGCCGCATGGCACGCCAACCCGGGCCGCATCGCATCCACATTCCGCAGGGAGCAGCCCAGGAGTGGCCGCAATGGCCCGGGCTGGCCATCCTCGTGGACCCGGCCCGTGGGCGTGCGGTAGGCCGTGCGTGGCCCCGCCAGGAAGAGCGCGTCCTCGGCGGCATGCGCCAGGTGAGCCGCGCGCTCCTCGCCCACGATCTGGAGCGCTGGGGCCACAATCAGATCGTAGCCCGAGAGGTCGTGCTCCGGGTGGCGGATATCAACATCCACGCCCAGGTCACGCAGCGCGCTGTAGAAGAGCATGAACTGGCGCCAGTAGCTGGCATCGGCCTGGTGCGGCTGGGCGTCGTACGCCCACACGCTTTCGTAGTCGTGCAGCAGCACCACACGCGGCGCAACTGGTCCGTTAGCGCGGCCGGCAATCTCCAGCCCCGCGATCTCCACCCCACCCCGGTCCAGCGTGTCGTCGTGGCGCAGCAGGCCAGAGTGCATCAGTTCCTGTGCCACCGTTGCCGCACGCCAGCGGAAGTAGCTGATGACATCGCACCCATGGGCGTACCCCTGCGCCGTCCAGAGCGACACCGCGCCGGGCGCGGGCAGTGGGTTGTAGGGCGCCCAGTTGATCTGACCCGCCTGCTGCTCCATCACCCATGGCCCCTGGCTGCGACCCAGGATGCCCCGGTAGAGATCGTGGCTGAACGAGATCAGGTCTGGATGCCCCGTGCGCGCCCAGCGCGTCTTCTCCTCGTCCGTCAGCCAGGAACGCTCCAGGCTCCCCGTGGGGTACGAGTCCCACGACGCGAAATCGAGTACGCCAGCCACGTCATAGTGGTCGAATCCGTCCTCGAACTGCATGAAGTTGTGGGTAACCCAGCGCCCCGGCGATAGCTGGCGCAGGATGGCGACCTGCTCGGCATGAAACTCCGCCAGCACCTGGGAGCGATGGCGGTAGAAATCGAGCAGATGCGAAGGGTTCGCTGACGCCGGGAGGGCGTTTGGCAGGCCGATCTCCTCCCAGTCCCCATAGCTCTGGCTCCAGAAGACCGCGCCCCAGGCCGCGTTCAGCGCCTCCAGCGTCCCATAGCGCGCCTGTAGCCAGGCACGAAACGGAGCCAGCGCGGCATCACCCCACGAACGGCCTGTGTCGTGATCGGCAAGCTCGTTATCCGTCTGCCAGCCCACCACCGCCGGATGCTCGCCGTAGCGGCGCGCAATCTCGGTCGTGATGCGCCGGGAATGCTCCCGATAGACCGCCGACGCCGGATCGTAGTGACGGCGCGAGCCGTGTTGCATGACGCGGCCATCTTGCCCCACCGGCAGGATCTCCGGGTGCGCGTGCGTGAGCCACGCGGGAGGCGTCGGTGTCGGTGTGCAGAGGATGACGCGCAGTCCCTCGGCCGCCAGCGTCTCGATAGCGGCATCCAGCCACTCCCAGGCAAACTCGCCGGGGCGCGGCTCGATCTTGCTCCAGGCGAACTCGGCGATGCGCACGTAGCGCAAGCCCAGCTCGCGCATCTGCCGCGCATAGCCTGCCCAGGTCTCCCGCGGCCAATGTTCCGGGTAGAAGCAGACACCAAGCGCGAACGTGTCGCGCGGATCACGCAGGTCTGTCATGAGGTGACATCTCGCTCATCGCGCCCGGCCAGGACAGCGATCATGGCCTGCACGGTACAGATCGACATTCCTTCGTACACACCGAGGGAGAGCAGGTCGTGATCTTCAGAGACAATGGCATCCGCACTACCGGCCAGGGCGGCAGCCAGAAACATGTCGTCGTTCGGATCGCGGCAGATACGGGGAGTCTCGACTGGTTCCACCATAGTTGCCCGTGCCAGACGCACGGACACACCTTCGACCGTGCGCTCAGCAAGCCGCCAAAAATGGCGCTGTAGCTCGGGCCGATCAAGAACATCCTGGTGCTCATGTACGATCTCGGGGGACGCGATCCACTCGAAATCCAGGGCCGGATCGAACACCAACTGACCCTGAGGCCCCATCGGCCCCATGAGAGCCCGGACGAGCACAAAAGTATCCAGGACAAGCCTCATTCAGTGGAACGCGAACGCTCGCGCCGCGAGGCGGCAATCGCTTCGTCTATGAGGTCGTTGAGCTCATCTTCCGAAATGCCGCTCGCCAGAACCTCTTCCCGCACAGGAGCAAAATGGTTATACAAGTCTCGGAGTGGTTGCTTGCAAAGTGCCGTGGCGGACCGCCCGGCAGGATCCAATCGCAGTCCGCCTGACTCCAGGCTCACCGCAATCGTATCGCCCTCCGCGAACCCGGCAGCGTGCACTACGTCAGGCGGCAGCGTCACGGAGCCATCGGGTAGCACCCGGATGTGGGCAGGCTGTGGCGGCTGTGCGGGTTTGGGAACGGCCATGAAAATCTCCACCATGTGCAGGATGCATACGATCATTACGGTACTACATCCCCATGCGGAGTTGACGATCAGCGTGTCCAGCCGTCATCGTGCGCCGCCTGACCCAGGGCGAGGCGCGCGTCACGGACGTTGCCGCGCCGTTCCCCATGTCCCTGAGCGCCGTCTCCAAGCACATCCGGGTGCTGGAACGCGCGGGACTGGTGCGGCGGCGGGTGGTGGGGCGGGAGCAGGCAAATCATCGACACCCATCGGAGATCACGTATGAGCGCGCAACGAGAAGTCGTCATCGCCCGGGTCAGCATCACCATCGTCCCACTGCCGCACGGCTGCGAACTGACGCTGACCCACGAAATGGCGGCGGAATACCGTGAGTACGTGGAAAGCGCGCGCAAGGCGTGTTCCGGAATGCTGGAGGACTTGGCCGCTGATCTCGGATAACGCTCCCGGCGGAAACCGGAACGAGGCAGGAGCAACTTCGCTCCTGTCTCGTTGATCAATGGTCAAGAGGTGACTACTACGCCCCGCCGATACAGGGGCCATCCTCCGCCTGGATAACGACCAGTGACGGGTGTAGCGCACCCGCGCTGTCCGGCCAGAGCGTGATCGGCGCCTCGAAGGCGCTACCATCGCCCGGATGCTGGATCGACGAACCCTGGGCACTAGCATCGTTCCCCGGCGGCCGGGCAACCCGAGATATCTCGACTGCGCTCGAAATGACACGCTGGGTTGGGCGCGTTCACCCCACGGTAACCTTCCACTG
>JALYWD010000074.1 GCA_030852885.1 Chloroflexota bacterium
CGGCCCAGGTCCGCCGAGGCCCGTGCCGCACGCAATCCTTCGCTTACGAAGGTCATACTGGCGTTGTCCATGCTGCGCTGGCCAAGCAAGTGGACATGCGTGTCGATCAGACCAGGCAGGAGTGTCATTCCGCCCAGGTCAATGCGGTTGGCTTCAGCAGGAATCCGCGCTTCTGGCAGCAGCGCTTCGATGTGCGTCCCGCGCACCAGGACGGCGATTCCCCGCTGCGCCGCGGCGGCCGTACCATCCAGCAAGACACTGCCGACCAGCGCTGTGAGATCATGCTCAACCACGGGCGGGATCCTGCATTGGCAACTGGGCCTCCTCAGTTGATTTAGCGATCAGCATCTGTTGTGCAATGACCGGCCAGGGAGAATGCGAGTGTGATTGCAGTAGTGCGATGTCGCATGCATTCTGCAACATGGCACGACAAAGCGCGAGGTTGGCTCGCTCTTGACAAGCGCACGCGCCACTCCTACGGTGTCCAGTATCATCACATTTCACTCGTGTGCGTGCGTAGGACGAACAAGCGATGACGACAGACCGTGATCCCCAGGAGGTCACCGCGGTCCTCTCTGCTGGCAAGGCGCTCGCCATCGTCGAGGTCATGCTGCAGGCGCCCGGCCCACTTTCGGCACGAGAGATCGGCGAGCGGAGCGAAGTCAATCGCACGACTGCGCATCGCCTGCTCAATACGCTCATGCTGCACGGTTGGGTAGAACGCCACGAAGTCGGCGGCTATCGGCTCTCGGTGCGCTTTCTGGCGTTGGCGCACGTTTCCTCCCAGGTGCGAGGTCTGTTCGACGAGATTCGGCCCGCGCTCGTTCCACTATCAGAGCTTTCGCGGGAAACGGTGCACGTCGGCGTGATGGATGGCTTCGACGTCGTCCACGTCGACAAGATTGAGAGCCTGGAGCACGTCGGCGTCTCCTCGCGCATTGGCGCGCGCGGCATTGCTCACCGCACCAGCCTCGGGAAGGCGCTGCTTGCGGCAAGCCCCGACAGCTTTATTGAGGCGTACATAGAGCAAGGCGCGGCGCGGGAGCAACCGTACACGGTGCATCCCGGGGAAATTGCTGGCATCTGGGAAGATGTGGCGCTCAGCCGGGAGCGCGGCTTCAGCCTGGACGACGAGGATGACTCGGTTGGCGTGCGCTGCCTGGGCGCGGCGGTGTGCGGAGCGGGAGGACACCCCCTCTTTGCGATCAGCCTGACCGGGCCATCGCCGCGATTCACGCGGGAGGTCTGCGTCGAACTTGCTCCTACCCTATTGCGTACTGTCGGGAACCTTTCCGTGCGATTCGGTGGTTCGCCCCACCCGGCACTAGCACAGACCGCATCCGAGAGTGCGGCCTGACACGACACGATTGGGCTGCGGCCTGGAGGAGTTTGCGTGGCGCTGCGTATCGGCATCGATACCGGGGGAACCTTTACCGATCTGGTCGGATTCGATGATGAAGCCGGCGCCTTTGTCTATGGGAAGCAGTCCTCAACACCTGTCGCGCCAGCGGCAGCCGTCGCCGCTGTGCTGGACGAAGTCAACGCCGGGCAAACTGGTGTGCGCAGCCTCGTTGTCGGCACTACCGTCGCCACCAACGCAATTCTGCAGCGCAAGGGTGCGCGGGTCCTCTTTGTCACCACCGCGGGCTTCGAAGATGTGCCGTTCATCGGGCGCCTGGACAAGGAAGAGCTGTACAACCTGCATTGGCGGAAGCCCGCTCCGCTCGTCCAGCGCCGCGATTGCTACGGCATCGCCGAACGCGTCAGCCACACCGGAGAAATCCTGGAACCACTGACCGAGGAAGGACTGAGCGGCCTCATCGGTTTTGTTCGCGCGTGCCGCGACCGCGAAGAGAACCTGGCCGTTGCCGTTTGTCTCCTCTTTTCCTACCTGGCGCCGGAACACGAGGAGCGCATTGCCGCACGGCTGGAGCAGGAGTTTCCGGGCCTGTCCATCTCGGTTTCGCACCGGGTCTCGCCCACCTGGCGCGAGTACGAGCGTGCCAGCACCAGCATCGGGGACGCGTTCATCAAACCCGTTCTGCGCGAGTATGTCGCCGGCGTAGAAGCAACACTTGCTGATCTCGGGATCGCCGCGCCGACAAGCATGCTGAAGTCCAACGGCGGGCACATGCGCATCGCGAACGCGGTTGAGCAGCCCTCCCAGTTCCTGATCTCTGGGCTCGCAGGGGGCATCGTGGCGGCGCGGCACTTCGCTGGCCTGGCCGAGGTGGAGCACGCGTTTTCCCTGGACATGGGCGGTACCAGCGCCGATATCGGGGCCATCCAGGGCGGCCAGGAGCGCTATCAGTCCGATTTCCAGGTTGGATTCGGGATCCCCATCTCGGTCACTTGCGTCGATGTCGCCACACTCGGGGCCGGAGGGGGCAGCATCGCCTGGATCGACAAGGGCGGCTTGCTCCAGGTCGGGCCACGCAGCGCCGGAGCCGATCCCGGCCCGATGTGCTACGGCAAGGGCGGGACAGAGCCGACCACGACCGACGCGAACCTCATGCTCGGCCGCTTGAACCCGGACTATTTCCTGGGTGGACAGATTGCGCTCGACGCCATGGCGCCGCTCCCGGCACTGGAGGAGATCGGGCGCAGGCTGGGAGCGCGTCCCGGAACCGAGGTGGAATCTGCCGCGCACGCAATTGTCGAGACGGCTAACGAGAACATGGCCAACCAGATCAAGCTGATTTCGGTTGACCGGGGCCTCGATCCGCGCGAGTTCGTGCTCATCCCGTTTGGTGGGGCCGGACCAGTGCATGCCAGCGCCTGCGCCCGCCTGCTCGGCATCTCGCGCGTCCTCATTCCGCCGCACCCCGGCCTGACGTCGGCGTTCGGAGCACTTGCGGCCAACTGGCGGGTGGACCGCGCCTGGACCATCTTCGGACGCTCCAACAATCTCGATGTCGACGGGATCGCGCAACGTCTCGAGCAGTTGACCGGGTCGGCGGTGCGTGAACTGGTGGAGGACGGCTTTCCCGGCGCACCGCTGGTCGCCCGCAGCATCGACATGCGGTACGCCGGCCAGAACTACGAGCGCGAGATCAGCCTGCCTCCTGGACCGTTCACCACCGCAGCCGTTGCGGAGATGGTTGCCCGCTTCAGCAAGGCACACGATGAGTTCTACGGCTTCTCGCTGGAAGGCGAACCAGTGGAGTTCGTGACCCTGCGTGTGAGCGCCATCGGCCCGTCGGAACTCGGAGCCGCCATCCAGGCGCCTCCTGTGGGTGAGGAAGCGGAGCCAGTCGCATCTCGCCTCACCGCCTTTCGCGGCTGGGGCTACCTGGAGACGCCGGTCTATCGCCGGGAGACCCTCCCAGCCGGATTCGTGCTGGACGGCCCGGCGATCATCGAAGAAACCGATTCCACAACCGTCGTGCACCCGGGCGATGACGTACTGGTGCGCGGTGATGGCCTGCTTGAACTGCGCGTTGCCAACGTCTGACGGAGAGACCGCACGTGACGATTGATACAGTCACCCTCAACATCATTCACAACGCGCTGACCAACATCGCCTCCGAGATGGCGCTGGTCATGCTGAAGACGTCCTACTCGACGATCTTCAATGAAGGGCTGGACTTCACTACGGTCCTGCTGGACCGCCACGGGGACCTGATCGCCGAGAAGAACTACACCCCCTCCATGATGGGCGCCATCCCTCACACGGTGAAGTGGGCAGTCGAGGAAAAGGGGATCGAACACTTCCACCCCGGCGATGTCCTGGTCCACAACGATTGCTACCGGGGCGGCTGCCACCTGCCGGAGCACATGATGATGCGCCCCATCTACGTGGGCGAACACCTGATGGGTTTCGCGGGGAACATCGGCCACGTGGCCGAGATCGGCGGCAAGGCGCCGGGCTCCTTTGCGGCGGATGCCACCGACATCTATCAGGAAGGTCTGCGCCTTCCCCCGGTCAAGTTGATCAACCGGGGCGAGTACGTGGAGGATGTCTGGCGCATCGTCCTCGCCAATCACCGCACCCCGCGCAACACCTGGGGGGATTTTCACGCCATGATCGGCTCCCTGGAGATCGCCGAGCGCCGCATGAGCGAACTGGCGCAGCGGTACGATCCGGAGCTGATTTCGCAGGCAACGTTACTGCTCATGGACTACTCCGAGCGCCGCCTGCGCGCGGAGATTGCCGAACTGCCCGACGGCGAGTACAGCGCCAGCATGCTGGTCGAGGATGACGGCGTTACCGCCGATCCCTTCGAGATCAAGGTGACCATCGTCATCAAGGGCGACGAGATTATCGCCGACTTTACCGGGACCAGCCCGCAGGTGCGTGGTCCCATGAACTGCACCGTGGTGGTCGTGGCCTCCGCCATTTACAACGCGGTCTTCTCCATTACGGACCCGCACTCCACGATTCCACGTAACTCCGGCTGCTACCGACCCATCACCTTCATTGCTCCCGCGGGATCAGTCGTCAATGTCGTCCACCCGGGACCGTGCGTCGGCGGCAACACGGATTTGCAGCCGAAGCTGATCAATCTCCTGCTACGCGCTTTCAGCAAGGCTGTACCCGAGCGGGCCGCCGCCGCCAGCGGTGGCTCCTCCAGCAACTTCCTCTTCGGGGGCATCCACCCGGAAAC
>JALYWD010000110.1 GCA_030852885.1 Chloroflexota bacterium
AAGACGGTCTCGCGCGAGAAGTCGCCCTCCACCAGGCGAACGCATCGCCCATCGCGGAGATCAATTGCCGGGTAGATGATCACGCGAGAACCTGTTCCTTGACGGTGGGAGCCTGGGCGCGCACCTCGTCCACCCAGCCAGCGACCATCTGCAGGCCGGCCGTGCCGCTCTTTTCGGGGTGGAACTGGGTGCCCCAAACGTGGCCATGCCGGACAATGCTGGGAAAGACGCCGCCGTAGCGGGTCACTGCCACAATGTCATCAGAGTATTCGGGTTCCGCGATGTAGGAGTGGACGAAGTAGAAGTCGCCACTCTCACCGGCGCGGCTGCCAGCGCCATCCTGCACCCACAGCGTCCGGTTCCAGCCGATCTGGGGCACCTTGACTTCGCTGCTCAACGAGCGCACGCACCCCTGCAGCAGGCCCAGACCCTGGGTGCTCCCTTCCTCCTGCTCCTCGAAGAGCAGTTGCATGCCGAGGCAGATCCCGAGGAAGGGCCGCTCTTGCGCCACCACTTCGTGGATTGGCGCGATGAGGTCCAGGTCGTGCAGGCGCTGCATGGCAGCTCCCGCCGCGCCCACGCCAGGGAAGACCACCGCATCCGCCGCAAGGACCGTGTCTGCTTCGGCAGCCACGGTGACGGCAGCTCCCGCAGCCTCCAGGGCGCGACGAATGGAGCGCAGGTTGCCTGCGCCGTAGTCGATCACCGCAATATTCACGCTCACGCCAGCACCCCTTTGGTTGAGGGCATCATGTCCGGGTCGCCGAATGGGGATACCGCCTGGCGAATTGCCAACGCTCCCGCCTTGAAGATCGCTTCGGCGGCGTGGTGGGCATTGCGCGCCCGCAAGAGATCGATGTGCAAGGTCAAGCCAGCGTTCATGGCCAGGGAGCGCCAGAACTCCTCAACCAGGGTGGTCGAGAAATCACGGCCAATCACCGCTTCCGGCATCTGGACTTCATAGTGCAGGAAGGGCCGTCCAGAGCAATCGACCACCACCCGCGCCAGTGCCTCATCGAGCGGCGCGTAGGCATGGCCATAGCGCTGGATGCCGCGGCGATCCCCCAGCGCCTGCTTTAGGGCCTGGCCAATGACGATGCCGACATCTTCCACCGTGTGGTGAGGATCGATCTCGGCGTCGCCTTCGCACGCCACGATGAGTCCGAAGCGGCCATGCTTACCAAGCGCGGACAGCATGTGGTCGAGAAAAGGGACGCCCGTGCCGGCGGCCACATTCCCACCGCCGAGGTCGAGATCGGCCACGATACGTGTTTCCAGTGTTGCCCGTTCGATATGCGCGTTGCGGGAAGCCAGGGTCGCGCTCATGCTTGCGCTCCCGCTTCGCGCAGCGCATCCTCCAGCTCCACCGCGAAGATCTCGTTCTCTTCGGGCGTGCCGATGGAAACGCGGAGGCAGCTCGTGAGCCCCCAGGCCGGGGCGCCGAAGTAGCGAACGTACACGCCGCGCTCAGCCAGTCGCTGCACAATCGGGCCCGCGTCTGCAACCGGGAGCTTCACAAGCAGAAAGTTGGTCGCGGAGGGGTAGGGCTCAACTCCCGGGTACTCACGCAGATGATCGGCGAGCGCATCGCGGTTGGCCAGGATGCGGAGCACGGTCTGCTCGTTGTACGTGCGGTCAGCCAGCGCGGCGATAGCGGCTGCCGTGGCGGCCACGCTCACGTTGCAGAAGCCGGGCATGACCCGGCCCATGTAAGGCATCAGCCCTTCAGGGAAGATGCCGTACCCCACGCGCATGCCCGCCAGACCGGCGAACTTGCTCATCGTGCGCAGGATGGCCAGGTTCGGCGCCTGCTCCATCAGGGATAGGTAGGTCGTGCCGGCGAACTCCGCGTAGGCCTCGTCCACTGCTACCAGACAGGGCGCCTCGGCGATGATCCGCTCGATATCCTCGGCTGGGAACAGGTTGCCCGTGGGGTTATTCGGGTTGCAGACGATGATCAGCTTCGTCCGCTCGTCGACCGCCTCCAGGATGCCATCGACGTCGAGGTTGAAACCTTCGGTCAGCGGCACATCAACCGTAACGCCGCCGAAGGCCTTGATGAGGACGTCGTAGACACCGAAGGTGGGGTTGGAAATGATGACGCGGTCGCCCGGTTCCAGCAGCAGCAGGAGCATCGTCTCGATGACATTGTCCAACCCCGCGCCGGCAATAACCTGCTCGGCGGGTGCGCCGACGTAGGCGCCGAGTGCTTCGCGCAGTGCCCAGGCATCGAACTCCGGGTAGCGGTTGTGGGCAAGCGCGTCCCGCAGCGCCTCTTCGACCCTGGGGGAGGGACCATAGGGTGATTCATTCCAGTCAAGGCGAATTTCGCGCTCAGGCTTGACTGCCGGTGGAGGCTGCCGCTGGTAAACGGGCAGATGATGGACCGCCGGCCGGACGATCTTCGCAGGATCGAAGGCTGTCCGAGACACGACGCTCTGTGACACGAGTGACCTCCACGACTTTCAGTTTGGATCGATCAGGCACGGAAGGGCCGCACCAGGGTCGGATGATACCTGAGGGAATATCGGGGCTGTTCGCCCGCATGCGGATTAGAGCAGCAGCTTTTCCAGGGACGACACCAGGATTTCCGTGGC
The DNA here is from genome assembly GCA_030852885.1 of Chloroflexota bacterium. GTDB lineage: Bacteria > Chloroflexota > Chloroflexia > Thermomicrobiales > UBA6265 > JACCXM01. Next base: position 2,598 of record JALYWD010000110.1, read on the forward strand.
GCCGGCCGCGCGGAGCCGCTCGATCGACTCCCAGAACGCTTCTTCCTCGACCGCCGTGTGCACCGCCACCCAGCCCTCGTCCGCCAGTGGCACGATGGTCGGGGCCTTCAGCCCTGGCACCACGGCGCGGATTGCAGGTAGTGCGGCAATCGGCGCATTCATCATCAGGTACTTGTAGCGTTTGGCCACTTGCACCGCGTTAATGCGCATGACGAGGCGATCGATGTTCGCGCGCTTCGCCGGATCGTTCATCGATTCCGGGGATGCGGCCAGCACGGCCTCGGACTCCAGGATGGTGTGAAACTGCCGCAAATCATTCAACAGTAGTGTCGAACCGGTAGCAGTCAACTCGACGATAGCGTCCGCGAGCCCGAGGGACGGCGCGACTTCCACCGAACCACTGATCGTGATGATCTCCGGGTCACCGCCGATCGACTGGAAGAAGCGCCGTGCCGACTGCGGATAGGACGTCGCGATGCGGGCATTGAGCAACTGGCTGGGATCGGTGTACGGCGCATCGCGCATAGCGGCCACCACAAGCTCGCAGTAGCCGAACCCGAGCGGCGCGAGCTCGACGACGTCCACGCCCTCCTCATAGAGGAGATTGCGGCCAACGATTCCCAGGTCAACCGTGCCCCTTGCGATATACCCGGGAATATCGTCGTCCCGGCCATACAGGATGGAAAGCGGAAAGTTCCGGCAATGGGAAAAAAGGCGCTGGCCGTAGCTCTCAAACTGGAGCCCGATGGCATGGAGGAGGCCAAGGGTCGATTCCGTCAGCCGGCCAGAGCGCTGCACCGCCAGTTTCAGCGGCGCCTGCCCGGTCGGAGAGGTGGTGAGTGCCTGGTCGAAGCCCGTGTTCGTGTCGGGCATGGAAATCATTCTGCCTCCAGCGTACCTCGGATGACTGCAACCCCGGCCCTGCGGCGCCTGTTCGGCTGTCTGGCAATCGTACCGTGAATTGTCAGGCCAGTGATTTCGACATTCGTAAATGGTCAGGCGCGAACCCGATGCGCTCGTAGAAGGCGATTGCGGAAGGGTTATTGGCAAACACATCGAGGACCACTTCGTGGCATCCGTGGGCGCGGCCCCACTGTTCGGCCTGGGCCATGAGCGCTCGCCCGACGCCGCGTCCTTCTGCCTCTTCCGCGACGACCAGAATCTCCACGTAAGCACGAGGATGGTCGGTGAAATAGTCGAAGTCTGGCTTGATCACGAGGAGGCCCAGGGGTTCGTCCTGGCCCTCGCTGGTTGCCACGAACGCCTCAGTCCCGGCGTCTCGGGTGAGGTCAGCCGGCGTAAAGGCGGCAAAGTACGCGCGCACGCGCGCGGGATCCCGGGGAGAGGCGGTTTTGCCGGTGTAGAGCCGTGGAGCCACCCGCACCACAAACTCGCGGTCAGCGTGTGACAGCGGACGAATGCTGAAAGCAGAACCTTCGCTCATGGCATTCCAGATGCACCGTGCAGTCTCGTATGGATCAGGTAGAGGCCGGCCAGCGTAAGGTCTGGATCAACGACATCGAAGCGAGGCGACCGGCCCGCAAAGAGGCCCGCAAGGCCGCCAGTCAGGATGACGGTGGCCTTTTCTCCGATTTCCTCATCGATGCGAGCGATCATGCCCTCCAGCATGGCGAGGTGTCCGGTCACGAGTCCCGCACGCAACTGGTCTGCCGTGTTGCGGCCGATGACGCGTTTGGGCACGAAAAGTTCAACGTTGAAGAGCTGAGCCGCATTGGTTGCCAGCGTCTTGAGCGATGTCGCGACACCAGCCGCAATGGCTCCGCCACGATAGACGTTGTTGCGGTCAACGACATCGAACGTGGTGGCCGTGCCGAGGTCAATGATGATGGCGGGCGCGCCGTACCGAGCTATGGCGGCCACGCAGTCCACGATGCGGTCAGCGCCCAGCTGCCGTGGTTCCTCGACATCGAGCGTAATCCCAACGTCCAGCGCCCCGGTGATCACGTCCGCTTCTACGCCGAAGCGGTTCCTGCACATTTCGACCAGCCAGGGCGTCACGCTGGGCACGACGCTGGAAATGATGACGCCGTGGATTTCAGCGGCGGTCAGACCCGCGGTGCTCAGAAGGGCGGCCAGCATCGCGTACCACTCGTCTGGCATGCGATCTCGAGCGGTGGACACCCGAAATGCGGTGACAAGATCGCCGTTGGCTGAGTAGAGGCCAAAGACCGTGTTGGTGTTGCCGACTTCGATGGCAAGCAGCAAGAAGCACTCCCGAAGCGGGTAGCAGGCGGACTACACGAGGAGACGGCGCAGTTCGTCTTCCTTGTTGAGGTGGGCAATCGCGATGATGTCGTCCCCAGGAAGCAACTCTGTGGCGGGACCCGGCACGATGAGCTTGGCCCCGCGCGCTATTGCCGCAATGGTGGTGTCCTCAGGCAGCTCAATTTCCCCGAGCGCGCGGTGCGCGACCGCGGACTGTTCCGACACCTTGGCGTCGATAATCGCGAAATCCTCGTGTTGCAGGCTCAGCAGATGGACGAATGAGCGGTCCGGAATGGCCTGCTCAATCAGGTTCAGGATGTAGTTTGTCTGGCTGACCGTGACATCCACCCCAAGCATCCGGAACAGATTCTCGTTCTTGGGATTATTGACACGCGCGATGGTGCGCCCAACGTGGAACTTTTCCTTCGCCACCTGGCAAATCACCAGGTTGTCCTCGTCTTCACCCGTGACGGCCACGACCACGTTTGCCCGCGCGGCCCCTGCGGACGCCAGCGCGCTGACCTCTGCCCCGTCGCCGACAATGGCTACGGAGCCGAGAACGTCATTGATCTCCGCCACACGGTTCGGATTGCGCTCCATCAGGAGCACTTCGTGCCCCTCGATCAGCAGGTGCTGGGCGAGGTAGTACCCGACCTTGCCGCCTCCTGCGACGATGACGTACATGGCTATGTGGTCCCTCCGCGCGGCGTTTCGTCGTCGTCGCTTGCCCGCATGACGGAATCCAGGATCATCGCTGAAATGGTGGTTGTCGGGCAGACGGTAGTCAGGCCCAGCCGGCGGTAGGTGTCTTCCCGCACCGGGTCGTAGATGCGGCAGACCACTTCGGGAACGTTGAAGACCAGCCGTGCAACCTGCGCCGCCATGATGTTGCGATTGTCACCGTTGCTCACGGCAATGAAGGCGTCGGCGTCTTCAATGCCCGCGCGTCGTAGCACGTCTTCGTCGATGCCAGTTCCGATGATGGTGTCGCCACCGAAGGCTGCGGGCAGTCGTTGAAAGGCGCGGCTATCGACATCGATCACGTTGACATCATTGCCGGTGTGGTCGAGTAGCGAGGCAACACGAGCGCCGACGCGCCCGCAGCCCATGATGACGGCTTTCATGACGCCTCCGCCCCTTCAAGTGGTGAACGTGGCGACGCCAGCCGGACGACGACGACCTCGCACGGCGCATGCAGCATCACGTGGTCCGTCGTCTCACCCAACGTCGCCCGGCCGTGTTTGCGGTGAATGGATGAGGTCATCAGGATCGCGTCGGCCTCACGCTCGATCGCCTCGTCAACGATCGCGGGACCCGCCGCGCGCGCCTGCAGGAGTTCAGTCACGACATGGGTGGAGCGGGCGTGCAGGCGCTTGCGGGCAATGCGCTCGGCGTCACGCAGGGCGCGCTCACCGTCATCGACTTCGCCCGGGAGTTCGGCGTCCAGCGGCATGGATTGTGGCACCTCGACCACGTAAAGGAACGTGACCGCGCCGCCTTCCTTTCCAATCAGCGCAGGCAGGACATCCAGGGCACGCGCATCCGCCTCCGATCCGGAAATCGGCACAACAAGCCGTTCGAACGCCCCCCGCATGACTTTCCTCGATGCCGTGCACGTGTCGCATGAGCCTGAAGCGACGCGAAAGTATGGATTGCATGCCGCAGGTGCGCAATAAGGACTTCGCGAGTTCAGTTCAGGCCAATCGCTCTCAACGGGTAAGTACACTGGTGCAGGTGGCATTGCTGTTGCGTATTGATTCACGCGCATCAGATAGGAATGGATGGATCACCATGAACGAAGATGAAGATTTGGTCTTGAACGCAAAGGCTATCGGCCTTGCAGTGGGAGGAGCGGCTCTTGCCGGCCTGCTCTTTGTCCTGACGCGCCGTGATGAGAAACCGGCCCCAGCGGTCGATATGCCTGTACCGGAGGCAGCCGCGGAGGCCTTCGCGGATGTGGCGCGCGAAACGGCCAGGGATGCGCGCGCCCACCGTGAGAGCGTGGAGGAAGCGGTCAAGGCCGGGGCCGAACCACTGGCAGAGGCTGTTGTTCCCACCAATCTCGACACCGAGGCCGCTGAGCGGAATCTGAAGGCCGCCGCCTGGGATGCTCAGGAGCGGGCGCGCCTTGCGGAGAGCAAGCTACGGGCAGCTCGCAGCAAGGTGGCTGGAGACGCCGCGCACATCGCGTCCCGCGTTGGCGCCGAAGCGCGCCATATCGCGGGTGAGGGCAAGGACCGCATCTCGCAGTTGCGGCGTCCGGACGAGACCGATACCGAGATGGAACGGCTCAAGGCCGAGCTTGATGCCCTGCGCCAGGAACTCGCGGGCAAGGCGAAGCCAGGGCGCCGGGACGTCCTCGGTGTCTCGAAGAAGCTGGCCGGCAAGAAGGTTGGCCCGCTGCCGGAAGGCGTGGCTGGTGAGGCCGCCCATGCCGCGCTGGAGCATCTGGAAAAATCGCTCAAGTCGAAGGCGCCTCTCCTGCTGACCGCACGCAACAAGGCGCAGGCACTCGAAATCCTGCAGCGCGAGATGGGCCCGGTCCTGCGTGATTCAGCATTGTTGGCACTCTCGACCGCCGTTGGCGGGGCCGAGCGGGCCAGTCAAAAGGCAACCTCCGCTCCCTCAGATACCAGGCAGCAGTTTCGGCAGACTGCCGATGCTGCCCCAGAGGGCGGAGACGACCTTGAGGCCAGGCTGCGCGCCGCCCACGAAGAGGCCAGCGCCGCGGCGCTCAAGGCTCAAGAGGACGCCGAAGCCGAGGCGCGCGCCGCGCGTGCCGAAGCTGATCGCCTGAAGGCCGAGCTCGAAGCGAAGCTGGAGGAGATGAGGCAAGCGTCGGCCAGCAACGGCAAGCACACCTTGTGGTCGCGTCATGCCGCCGGACAGGAGGCTGCTTCTGCGCCGGAACCAGAAGTGGCTCCGCCAGGCGACGAGAACAGCGAATCCACCGGCAAGCGTGGAGTTCCAGGACTCCTCTGGGGAGGCGCGGGCGTTGGCCTGGCCATCTACGCCATGATGGATCCTGCACGCCGGGATGCGATGCTGAAAATGGCAAATGAAGCATCGGTGCAACTACAGGAGCTCGTCCGCGACCTTCAGGGGTATGACGACGAGTTCTAGTTCACATAGCGTTCGCGGAATAGACGAGGGCCCCGGCGAATGTCCGCCGGGGCCCTTCACATTGCTCAACCTACACGAGGCGGCGTGCTCCGGCGTAGTGGTCCTTGTAGTACCCCTCGCCGAACGTGGAGATGACGACGCCCGTCTTTTCGTTTTCAGCGTGGATGAACTTGTCACCCGAGATATAGATGCCGCAGTGGGTCAACCCCTTGCCCGCGGTGTTGCGGAAGATGAGAATGTCGCCCGCCTGCCAGGAGCCGTTGCGCACCGATTTGCCCTGTCTGGACTGAGACTTCACCGTGCGAGTGATGTCCATACCGGTGACCTTGTTGTAGACGTACCAGGTGAACCCGGAGCAATCAAAGCCTTTCGGAGAATCTCCGGCGTAGACATAGCGCGTGCCCTTGTGCTTCTGAGCCTCGCGCACAATGTCCTTGCCTGTGCCCTTGCCGGATTTCTGCTTTGACTTCGATTTGTTCTTCTTCCTGTCCTTCTTATCCTTCTTGCCCGACTTCTTCTTCTTCTTCTGCTTCCGCTTCTTCTTCGCGCTCACATCAGGGTCTGTACCCAGTGCAGTCAGCAAGCCAATACCAAGTGCGCCGCCAAGCCCCAGTGCCCTTCGGCGGCTCAGCACACCGTTGCGCTCCAGGATCGACACAAGCTCCGACACTATCCACCTCCAGCCACGCTCGCGGGAACAACTCGCACCGAGCGAACGGACAGGGCGGGGACTCCGGGACGCTCTGTTGCTCCTAACGCACGGTCCAGGAGCACGGTGCCCGATCTGCCGGGGTTGGCGGGGAAATTGGGACTGTTTGGGGATGCAGGGCCTTTCGCGGCCGCCGGAACAACGCAAGGTCAACGGCGACAGCCCGTACAGTACAATCCCAGCCCAGAATAGCGCACAGCGCGCACGAGTGGTGTAGGCAGCTACGTGATGGCTGCGGGGCGGAGGCGCAGGCGGGATGGCCTACCGGTTTCTCCTGGAAGTGCCAGAGCGTCTGGCCGACGATGCGGGCATGGTCGTCGACCAGGCTGGTGATGCACAGGTCTTGGTTGAGCGGCCATCTCATGGCCTGGGTGTTGACGCGCCGTACGTGGATTTGACCACGGCGTCCCACACGCTTCGAGTCGTCGAGCTATTGGGCGAGTGGTACAACGGTCTGCCGGAGCCTCGTCCGAACGTGGGCATCGTGCTCCACGGCGGCGAACGGTACTCCCTGGGTGAGATGAGCCCGCAACGCATTGTGGCGCTCATCCGTCACGACCAGCCGTGGGTGGAGCGCTCCATTCCACACGTTGGTGATCATGAGCCGAAAGTGGCTCCGTCCGGGTTCTCGACAGGTGCGGGCGCACCAGCGGTGGAGGAAATCAACGTGCAGGAGGGCGCCGGCACAGTGGGCCTCGCGGAAGCAGTTGTCATCGCCGAAGAAGAAGTACCGGCGCGAGGGCTCCAGGCGCAGGCAATCAACTACGTACTGGTGCAGGTGAACGACCTGCGCCGGGCTGAGCGCTTCTACCAGGACTTCTTCGCCATGCAATTGCTGGGGCGCCTGCGGCGCGGCGGCGACAGCACGCTGACACCGCTCCCGGCGGACTACTCGTGGGAGCGGGCGATGCAGACCGGTGAACTGGCTGATATCACGTTTTTCTCCAGCGGGCCACTGACACTCGCGGTGCAAAGCGTGGGCATGGGCGTCCTGCTCGGCAAGGGCCCAGTTGAACTGGTCTCGATCGGCGTGGATGCCCGCACCTTCACCCGGCTCAAGGGTGAGGTCCTGATGTACCCGCTGGCGGTCTTGCGGTCGGGAGTCGCGTCATTTGTCTTCCGTGATCCCCTGGGCGTGAACTGGGAGATTGCAGTGTCTGGCTCCGTACCGCTGATCCCCGTTTAATCGCAGGAGAATCGACTCACTCATGCTCGACGCGTACCGAGACCTGATAGACGAACTGTTATCCACGCCAACCGAAATTCGTGGGTTGCTTCAGCAAAGTGGTGATCCCTCACCGGAAGCGGTGAGGTTGCTCGCCGAACTGCGGGACCATGATCTGGCTCTCCTTGGCCGCGCACAGCGCATGATGCGCGAGGACACACCGTACCTCGAGGTCGAGAAGGACTCGTCACCCGAAGAGCAGGACGCCGCTGGCATCCTGGCCAACATGGAGTCATCTCGCGGCGACCTGGTCTCCCTCCTCATCAACCTTTCCCTCAAGGACTGGGAGCGGAACGCGATGCACCCCACCCGGGGAGAGATTGTGCTGGCTGACGAGGTCGAAGCGCATGTCGAGTTCGATGAAGCGCAGCGGGTCGCCATCCGCAACAGCCTGACGCAGCGCTGATCCACGAAGGACCGCACACCCTTGCAGCAATTTGCACCGCCGCCACCGGTGATCATTGTGGGCGGAGGCATGGCCGGCCTGACCGCCGCACTCTCGCTCTTTCGCGCTGGACGCCCCGTGCGTCTTTACGAAGCGGGGGACACGGTCGGGGGCCGGCTGAAGAGCCGCGTCACAAGCCAGGGATTCATTCTTGACGAGGGCTTCCAGGTCTTGCTGGACGCCTATCCGGCACCGAAGCGGTGGGTCGAATTCCCGGAATTGTCGCCGCGATCATTCGATGCCGGCGCGCTGGTCTGGACCGGGCGACGCCGGGTACCAGTGGCCAATCCGCTGCGGCACCCGGCGGCCATCGTACGCGATATCACCACCAGGCTCTTTCCGCCGGCGGACAAGCTGCGGCTCGCCGCGCTTGCGGCCGAGGTCGTGCGCGCGCCCTGGCAGAGTGCGAATGAGGCGGCCACCTCACTGGGCAGGGACCGGGCAGCTGTCGAGTACTTCTGGGAACGGGGCTTCAGCGAGCGATTTATCAATCACTTCGCCCGTCCGTTCTTCGGCGGCATTACGTTCGATCCCCACCTGTCGCAAAGTATCGGCCCGTCACTCTTCACGCTGAAGATGTTTCTCGAGGGTTCCGCGGTCCTGCCCGCCGCGGGAGTCGCGGCACTTCCGGCAAAGATGGCCGACCAGCTCCCGGTTGGCGCAATCACCACCAACGCTCGGGTGGACGAGATCATCATCGACGATGGCCGGGCGACCGGCGTTCGCATTGACGGACAGGTCTTGCCGGCTGCTCACGTCATCGTTGCCACAGGCCCGGCGACCGCCGCAAGACTGACCCCGCTCACGGCGTTGCAAGAGGTGCAGGAAACCGTCGGTGGCGTGACGGTCTATCTTGCTGGCGCGCGGCGCCCGCCGACTGGACCACGTCTGGTGCTCGACGGCACACGTTCGCTGCTCGTGAACGAGATTGCCCCGCTGAGCGAGGTGCAGCCGGCCTACGCACCGCCTGGCCGCCACTTGCTGGCCGCCCAGATCATCGGTCACACCGAGATGGACCTCCACGAGCTGAGCGAACGCGCCCGCCTTGATGTCGCGACGATGCTCCAGGATGCGCCCGGTTCCTGGGAAGTCATCGACATCATCCCTACGCCAAACGCGCAGTACGCACAGCCTCCTGGCATTTACCGGCGCTTGCCGGCAAACGTGACCGCAGTCGCGGGTCTCACCCTCGCCAGCGAAGCCACCGTCGATTCCTCATACAACGGCGCGACGATCAGCGGCGAGACGGCAGCAGCCATCGTCAATCGTGAATTGGCATTCCGACGTGTCTAGCCCAGAACGAAGGCGCGGTGTTTACAAAGTCCCTGGCGGCAAGCTGGTGGCCATCGAGTTTTCTGTGGTGAACAACCGCCTGCATGAGGTCGTGGTCACTGGCGACTTCTTCCTGTACCCGGAGGAGGCACTGCCAGTCCTGGCGTTTGCGATCGAAGGGGCCGCGGCAACGTTGGATCGGACCGCACTCACGGCCCGAATTGCCGCGGCAATTCCTGACGATGTGGATCTTGTAGGCGCAACGCCTGAGGCCCTTGCCATCGCGGTCGAACGGGGCCTGCATCCGGTTGAGCCCGATAGCGCGTTATGAGCGAGATGAGCCGGGAGCAACTGGATCGTTGGCGGGCACTGGACTGGAAGCTCATTCCCGGCGCGCCGACGCCGCCGCTCCTGAATATGGCGCTCGACGAAGTGTTGGCCGAGCGCGTGGGGCGCGGTGAGCGGCCGCCAACATTGCGCATCTGGGGCTGGAGCCGCCCCTGTATTGTCCTTGGTCGTTTTCAGTCGGTCCGCAACGAGGTCGATGAAGAGGCGGCTGAGCGAAACGACGTGCAGATCGTCCGCCGTATCAGTGGCGGTGGCGCCATGTTCATTGAGCCTGAGGGTGCGATCACCTGGTCGATCTATGCCCCGCAGGATCTGGTGCAGGGCATGACGTTTGCCCAGTCTTACGCGCATTTCGACTCCTGGGTGGTCGCCGCGTTGCGAGACCTGGGGCTTGACGCCTGGTACGAGCCACTCAACGACATCACCTCGTCTGGCGGCAAAATTGGCGGCGCCGCGCAATCGAGGCGGTCAGGCGCCGTGCTGCACCATACGACGATGGCCTACGACATGAACATCCCACTCATGACCCAGGTCCTCCGCATCGGACGGGAGAAGCTGAGCGACAAGGGCGTCAAATCCGCGGATCGCCGCGTCGGGCCGTTGCGGCAACAGACATCCTTGCCACGCCAGACCATCATCGATCACCTGGTCAACCATTTTGCCGATCACTTCGGGCTACAGCAGGATTCGCTCACACCCGAAGAAATCGCGGAGGCGGAAGCGCGGGTGAGAGACCGCTTCGGCACACCCGCCTGGATTCACTATCTGCCCTGAAATGCCCGCGAACGTACGATCCACAGGGGCGCATGTGTCAGATTGACACCCTTTTCTGGCGGGCCTATGATCGCGTGGGCGATCCCGCGCGCCGCTGAGGAAACGTCGCCGCCCGGTCCCGCGTTGACATGAAGCAGAGAGGCCTTGTCCTGGGGGTGCAGTGCACGCCCGGTCCTGTTTCGCCGTGCGGTGCGGAAGAGGATCCACGTGTCGGCGTGGAGCAAGGCCGGGAACGGGAACGGGGAATCACGGGCTCTCGGGCCAGAGGGGCGGGACGATGGACGGCTTACGGTTTGATGATCTGGCGCGAAAGGCAGCTTCGGGCGCGTCTCGGCGACACGTCGTCAAGGGATTGGCAGCAGGTTTCACGGCAACATTCCTGAAGTTCGGCAATCCGCTCGCCACATCCGCCCAGAATACGGTGCCACTCGGGGGGCAGTGCTCTTCGCTGGGCGCCAATTCCGAATGCAGCCAGGCCGGTGGGGCGGTCGTCTGCAGCGATAACGGAGTCTCTGCCGACGGGTCATTCAACTGCTGCCGCAACGCTGGTGGCGCGTGCACCGCGGATTTTCACTGCTGCGGTGGCGCCATCTGCGGCAATGGCTCGTGCGGCGGAGGTGGTGGCACGAGTGGCCGCGGACTTGGTTCAGAGTGCACGTCTACCAGCCAGTGCAGCCAGTCTGGCGGCTCGGTGGTCTGCGCCAGCAACGGCCTGGGTACCGACGGGGAGCGCAACTGTTGCCGCAACAGCGGCGGAGCCTGTAGCGGCGACATCCAATGCTGCGCTGGCATCTACTGCGTGAACGGAACCTGTGGTGGGTCCAGCACCGGCACGACACCCTCGGGTGGTCTGGCGCTCGGCGCCCAGTGCACGTCGTCGTCACAGTGCACCCAAACCGGCGGAGCGACGGTTTGCGCCAACAACGGCTACGACGGCGATGGCGCGCTGAACTGCTGCCGCAACGAAGGCGGCGCCTGCAGCGGAGTGGGCTATAGCGCAGACTGCTGCGGCGGCCTGTACTGCGTGGAAGGCCGCTGCATCAACAACAGCACGACCGGGCTGCTGCCCGGCGAGCGCTGTTCCCAGACCGGGCAATGCAGCCAGGCGAGCGGCGCGGTCTCCTGCGCTGACAATGGCACCGGCGTATTGAATTGCTGTCGCGGCCGGGGCGGCGGCTGTTCAGCAGATACCCAGTGCTGCGGCAACATGTGGTGCCAGGGCAGCGTCTGCACCGATGGCACAGCAGCCAGCGGTGGTTCGGTTGGTCTCGGCGGCCAGTGCTCGGCGACCAGCGAATGCAATCAGGACGGCGGCTCCGTGGCCTGCGCGGACAACGGGATCGCCAGTGACGGGCCGCTGAACTGCTGTCGCTACGAGGGCGGAACGTGCTACAGCGGCCCCGACTGCTGTGGCGGGCTGGAATGCACGGGAGGTGTTTGCGTCCCGATCGGCGGGTCCTCCGGTGGCGCCACCAGCAGTGGCGGTGTTGGCCTCGGCGGCGCTTGCGCCAGCGACGGTGAGTGCTCGAATGACGGTGGCGAGGCCGTTTGCCGGGACAACGGTATTGCCAGTGACGGGGCGTACAACTGCTGCCGCTACCAGGGCGGGGGTTGCGGCAGCGACTCCCACTGCTGCATCGGGCTGCTGTGCCTGGGTGGCGTTTGCTCCGCCTAGGGAGCAGCCAGGCGATGGGGTACTCACACGAGGGCGCCGTCGGGCGCCCTCGTGTCATGTCGCGCCCGGCTCGGCACGCACGGATTCCTTCACGGTGGGCGTGTGTCTCCTCGTAGCCAGAAAGCTGCCGTGGCGGCCGCGGAGAGCATGCCCGGAATCGTGGTGCGCGCGTTCGGTCTCTTCTTCGCCGTGCACCTGGAGGATGGCCGCGAACTGCTGTCCACGGTGTCCGGCACCCTCAAGCGACACCGACGAAGAACCGACATTGTTGCAGCGGGTGACCGCGTGCGCGTCGTGGATGTCGGGGAGGGGGAGGGGCGGATCGTCGAAGTGCTGCCACGCACCCGCGCACTTTCTCGTCTTGCCCGCCACACCACTGACGTCGAGCAGGTCATCCTGGCAAACCCGGACCAGGCACTTTTCCTCTTCGCCGCGCGCAACCCGGACCCGCACCCGCGCCTGCTGGACCGTTTCCTGGTCATGGCAGAGTCGCGAGAGCTGCCAGCCCTGATTGGCATCAACAAAATGGACCTTGAAGAACAGAAACCGGAGGGCAGCGAGTCCGTCTCCCACGCGATGTTCGACCGCTATGCGCCGTTCTACCCCACCTACTTTCTCAGCGCCCGCACGGGCCAGGGGCTGGATGAGCTACGCCAGGCGCTGCACGGCAAGATCACGGCCGTAGCGGGCCCCTCCGGGGCCGGCAAATCGAGCTTGCTGAATGTCCTGGATCCCACGCGTGAGCGGCTGGTGGGTGAAGTCTCGGAAGCTACCGGCAAGGGCCGGCACACGACGACGGCAACGATTCTCCACCGCGTGGCCGGCGAGGGTGATACCTTCCTCGCTGACACGCCGGGTATCCGTGCCCTGTCGTTGCAAGGCGTCGATCTCGAGAACCTGGACGAACTGTTCCCGGAGTTTGAGCCCTATCTGGATCAGTGCCGCTATGCCGACTGCGCCCACCTCACAGAGCCGGGCTGCGTCATCATGCAGGCGGTCGCCGACGGTGAGATTGACCGGGAGCGATACGAAAGTTACTCCGCGCTGCGCCGGGGCGACAGCACGGAGTAACAGTCCAATTAGCGGGAAACCGTCAAGGTGCGGTCATCACCGTAGGACAGCGCATCAATCCACGGCGTGTTCTCGGCAAAGCGGGTGGCACGGAACGGAGACGGGTCAATCAGCTTCGGCGCCCCGTCGTAGATCCACTCTGCCATCACGATCCCGATCGCCGGCGAGGTCTTGAACGATGTACCGCTATCGCCAGTCATCATCCACGCCCCATGAACGCCCGGGATGCGGTCGATGATGGGATGCCCGTCGGGGCTGCGCATGTACGTGCCTGACCACCCGCCGCGCATGATGGCATGCTCGAAGATCGGGAAGCGGGATGCAAGCGCGCGCTTGCTCGCCGCGATGACTGGAGCATCGACCGACTCGTCGAAGTCGTCCAGGTTGGCATCGTAGACGCTTCGCTCAGCTCCAATGAGGGTGCAGCTACCGCCCTCGGGCCTGATCCACGAATGGTTGATGGCGTCGATCACCACGCGGTGTCCGCGCGGTTCCAGCCTCGGTGGCTGCCGGAAGAGCACGACCTGGGTACGGGATGGCGAGAGGTGCACGTCGTAGCCAAGTGGCCGCAGCAGGCTGCCCGCCCACGATCCTGCAATGACGGCAACTGTGTCGGTGGCGATCGTCCCAAACGGAGTCTCGACCCCTGTCACGCGGCCTCCATCTGTCTTGACCGCGGTCACGGGGGTTTCCTCGAAGATGCGGACGCCCAGGTCGCGCGCGGCGGCCGCGAAGCCCTGCAGGGTCGCGTTGGGATCGGCGTACCCGCTGCCCGGTTCAAATGCTGCCACCGTGAGATCGTCCGTATTCAGGAACGGCTCGATCTCACGCAGGTCATTCCTGTCGACGATGCTGGTGTGGATGCCCAGGGCTTGCTGATCGGCAACGTTCGCGCGGAGGCGATCCTCGTGCTCGGGCGCCACGACCTGGATGAACCCGACGGGCGAAAAGCCAGACGTGCCCGCGCCAATCTCATCGTCCCAGTTTCGGAAGATGCGCATCGCCTCGTGGGTGAGTTGCGCCTCCGGAACGTTCGCATAGTGGCAGCGCACGAGGGCGCCAGTCTTGCCGCTCGCGCCGGAGCCCAGCCACTGCCGCTCCAGGACGACGACATCCCGCGCGCCGCGCCGGGCCAGTTGGTAGGCCGTGGAAAGGCCGTTCACCCCGCCGCCAATTATGACGATCCCCGCCGAACGCGGAAGAAATCGCGGCGCCTCCGCAGCGTGGCCGTTCTCGCTCATCGTGCTATGTCCCGTCCGCTAATCCAACCACCCGTACCGTTGTACGAAGCCGCGTAGAACCCATCGACCGCCGCGCCGGTCAAGATCACGGATTCACCCTCTGGCACGTAGCTCACGATCCCACTGTCACGCCGGGGAGCTTCCGTCAGTGGTGCATCCACGACCGCCATCGCGGTCTCGACTCCCGGGCGTACGCCAGTCGTCAGGTTGGTTGAGGGAATCCATGCCTCACCGTCGCCGTAGACCACACCGAGGAATCCGGGCGCAGCGTCGCCGGTGAGTTCCAGCTCCACGCCTGGCCCCACAGTGTCAATAGCGTCGCCCGTCAGATCAGGTGTGGCGAAGACTTCAGTCGTGACGATGGTTGTGGCATGGGGAGGAGCCTTGGCCGCCGCATCCTGGGTACTCCCCTGGCCCAGCGCGCCAAGACACGCGATCATCGCGACCAGGACCAACGGCCGCAGCAAACGGGAAGCGTGCGAAATCAGGTTGAATTGAGGACGTGACATGACAGAATCTCCCTGGGCTGTCTGACAAGGATCGCAGAACCCTTGTCCCGCCTGTGGCAGACAGTTTATCGCGGTCCACCCGGTCCCTGCCGGAAACTCACCCAAACGCCTGAGGAGAAATCACTCATGGATCCATCACACTTGCCAGCGGAAACGGCACTCGACCGTCCAGACCGTGTCGACGCCATCATGGAGTTCCTGACCCCGGTGATCGAGGACTTGCTGGAACGCCTGGAGGGGGACGAGTTCACGACCATCGATTTTATTGAGGTCATGCGCGCCGACGCAGCCGGAGAGGCTGGATACCAGGAGGCCGTTCGCCGCTGGGGAGAGAGCGATCAGTACGCGAAAATGGTGCTGCACGGGCAGGTCATTCCCGGTGTGCTGCGCCGCTCGCAGCGGGTGGAGTGGCTCGGCTTTGCCCACGGGGTGCCTGATCCCTACGCGGTTCCGGCGAACTGGCGCTTGCGCCACGATGAACCGCCTGCGAATGAGGAAACGCCAGGGCAATAGTCGACGACGAGAGGGAACTTTTTCTGACTGTGGCTACGTTATTCAGGTAGCATGACGCTAACCGTGCAGCGCTTCCGCGCTGTGCCTTCCGTGGATCAACGAGAATGGACTATGGCGTGTCTCACGAACCAGGGCCGGACATTACCCGGCTGAACTTGATGCCAGACAAAGACAACGAGAAGGAAAACAAGGGCGGCTCCAAGCTGCCGGGGATCCCCGGCCGCAACAAGCAGGGGCAGAATGGCCAGGGCGGCGGCACGAACGGGAAGCCAAACCGCCCGCGCATTCCACCATGGGTGATTGCGGTCCTCTTCCTTGGGCTTGTCGCCTACCAGCTCTACGCCATCTTCGATCCGCAGCGGGACTCCCAGAGCATCACCGTCCCGTACTCGGTGGTGGAGCAGCAGGTTACCTCCGGCAACGTGGCGCAGGTGACGCTGACGGATACCGCCATTCAGGCCAACCTCAAGGAGCCGATTTCCTGGGACCGGCGAACGGAAGCCCTGGTGACTCCGCCCGCTGAGGGCCAGGCGGAGCAAGGCATCTCGACGGGACAGAGTATCCGCGCGAATCTGCCGCCGGTTGAGAACCCGGGCCTGTTGGCGTCACTCAATGAAAACAACGTCGTCGTGCGGGCGGAATCCGACAGTTCGTCATTGCTTTCGACACTGGTCGTGACGCTGCTGCCCTTCCTGCTCATCGTCGGTCTCATTTTCTTCATGGGCCGGCAGATGTCTCGCGGTCAGCAGAATGTCTTCGGGTTTGGGCGATCCAAAGCCCGCCAGCATGATCCCGAGCGACCGCAGGTGACGTTTGCTGACGTGGCGGGTGAGGAAGAGGCCAAGCAGGAACTGACCGAGGTCGTGGACTTCCTGCGCAACCCGGCCAAGTATCACCAGCTCGGTGCTCGCCTGCCGCGCGGCGTGCTGCTGGTTGGCCCTCCGGGCACTGGCAAGACGCTGATGGCGCGGGCGGTAGCCGGTGAGGCCGGCGTGCCCTTCTTCAGCGTTTCAGCCTCTGAATTCGTGGAAATGTTCGTCGGCGTTGGCGCCAGCCGCGTGCGTGACCTCTTCGACAAGGCGAAGCAGAATGCGCCGGCCATCGTGTTCGTCGATGAGCTTGACGCCGTCGGGCGTCAGCGCTTCGCCGGACTGGGCGGGTCCAACGACGAGCGCGAGCAAACACTGAACCAGATGCTCGTGGAGATGGACGGCTTCGAGACGAACCAGGAAGTCATCGTCATGGCGGCCACGAACCGCCCGGACGTGCTCGACCCCGCGCTCCTGCGGCCGGGGCGCTTTGACCGGCAAGTGGTTGTCGGCCTGCCCGACAAGACGGGCCGGGAAGCCGTGCTCAACATCCATACCCGTGGCCTGCCGCTCGCAACGGATGTTGACCTTTCCTCCATCGCACGAGGCACGACCGGATTCTCTGGGGCCGACCTGGCAAACCTCGTCAACGAAGCGGCCCTGACCGCTGCGCGACGCAACCGCAAGGAGATTACGCCGGCGGACTTCGAGGAGGCGCTGGACAAGATCCTGCTCGGTACCACCCGCACCGGGCTCATGAACCCCAAGGAGCGCGAAGTCGTCGCGTACCACGAAGCCGGGCACGCCCTGGTTGCGCACTTTACCAAGGGGTCTGACCCGCTGCGCAAGGTCAGCATTGTGCCGCGTGGCCGCGCGTTGGGCGTGACCGTGCAGATGCCGGAAGAAGACCGCCACAATTACAGCCGCACCTTCCTGCAGGGCCGCCTGGCGATGCTGCTCGGTGGCCGCGCGGCGGAGATGGAGGTCTACGACGAAGTCACCACCGGCGCCGAAAACGACCTCAAGGAAGCAACCAGCCTCGCGCGGCGGATGGTAGGCCTGTGGGGCATGAGCCCGGACATGGGCCCAGTCTATCTGGGGACGGGCGAGGAGCACGTCTTTCTCGGCCGCGAGATCGTGCAGGACAAGGCGTATTCCGACGCCACGGCGAATCGGCTGGATACCTCCGTGCGCGGCATGGTGGAAGGCGCGCTTGCGCGAGCCCTCCAGGTGAACCAGGAGCATCGCGACAAGCTCGATGCCCTGGTGGCGGCGCTGCTGGAGCATGAGACACTCGACGCCAAGCAGGTTACGGCCATTCTTGGCCCGCCCAGCGCAATGGACATTGAAGCCGGAGTCACACCGCAGCAGCCGGTCACGATCGAGGCCGAAGCAGTCACCGATACGGTGCACAGCGACGACAACGACGGCGTTTCACCGCCGCTCGTCTCAGTCACGGCCGCTGACGGCGCGAGCTAACGGCGCACGTGAAACGGCCCGCTCCCAAAATGGGAGTGGGCCGTTTTCGTTGCCACCAGCTTCGCGCTACGTGCGGAAGAGCGTGGTTACCGCGCCGATGCGGTTATACATCCAGAAGGCGATCGGCATCCCGAGAATGCTTATCAGGAGCGCGTAGGCCACCGCCATCCAGAGGCCTGAGAGCCACCACCCAATCAGCAGGAAGTAGACCGCGCGGACCAGGAACGGCCGCTGCCGGACCCCTGAAACGATCACGCCGTTCTCCACCAGGTAGAAGCGCTCCACCGGATGCAGCGTAGCCGCGAAGGGAAGGCGGTTGATAATCCACAAGCCCAGGGGCAGGCCAATAATCGTGGCGTTGAGCGCCCAGGCCGCCGCCGACAGGATCCCGGTCAGCCACCAGCCGACCAGTACGAACCAGATGGCGCGCAGAATGAGGTTCGGCGCCTCAACAGGTACCCGAAATTCCGTGGAAACCGTGTCTTGCTCGTTCATTTACCCTGCGTTCCCTGTTGCATGGACGGTGCCTGTCGTCCCCAGGCGCCGGCCCAGCTCCGTGATCGATTCCTCCAGGATACCGACGACCCGATCGCATTCCTCACGCGTGATGACCAGCGGAGGGCAGAGCTGCGTGGTGGGGTCGTTGCGGCTGTCGTTGCGCAGGATCAGCCCTCGGTCGCGCATCTGGTCTGTGAGCCAGACCAGCAGGCCATTGTCGCGGAAGGTCTCCTTCGTCGCGCGGTCGGCGACGAGCTCCACCCCCAGGAAGAGGCCGACCCCACGGATATCACCCACGTTCGGGTGATTACCAAGGGTGGCCTCCAGCCCGTCTCGCAGGTACTGACCCATGTCGCGGGCGCGGCCCGGCAGGTCCTCTTCCAGCATGATATCGAGGTTGGCCAGGGCGGCAGCCGTCGCCACCGGGTGCCCACCAAAGGTGAGGCCATGCTGGAAGCCACCCGTCCGCGCGGCCGCCACGGACGATGGCAGGCCCTCAGGCGCAGGTGCGGCGAACCCATCAGCTACTTCCTTGCGCACGAGCACCGCGCCAAGCGGTGCGTAGGAAGAGGTGATGCCCTTGGCGGTGGTGATCATGTCAGGCACGACGCCGTAGTACTCGGATGCGAAGAGCGTCCCCAACCGACCGAAGCCACAGATGACCTCGTCCATGATCATCAGGATGCCGGTCTCGTCGCAGAGCTTGCGGATCTTCTTGAAGTAGTCCATTGAACCCGGAGGGATGCAGCCGCCCGCATTCTGGACCGGCTCGGTAATGATGGCGGCAACCTGGTCCGGTCCCTCGAACTCGACGATACGCTCGATCTCGTCGTAACAGGTGAGGTTGCAGGCAGAGTCGTTCTGGCAATACGGGCAGCGGTACCGGTGCGACATCGGCGCATGCCGTGCTCCCGGCACCAGCGGGCCGAAGCCGCTCCGGGCGTCTGTGAGGCCGTTGACCGAGAGGGCTCCCATGGTGGTGCCGTGGTACGCCACCCGGCGAGATACCGTCTTCCAGCGGTGGGGGTACCCCATCAGCGTGTGATACTGCTTGGCCAGCTTCAGCGCCGTCTCAACGGACTCGGAGCCGCCGGAAGTGAAGAACACCCGGGCTTCTCCGCCCAGTGGCGCCAGATCGCCCAGGCGGTCCGCCAGGACGGCGGTGGGAACGCTGATGTACCCGAATGGATTGACAAAGGGCATCTCGGCCGCCTGGGCCGCCATCGCCTCAACGATGCGCGTCCGCCCGTAGCCAGCATTGACTGAGTAAATCCCGGCCAGGAGATCCAGGTAGGCATTACCATCGATGTCCCAGACGGTCGTGTCCTTGCCGCGCACCAACATGAGCGGACGCTTGTCTGGGTCCTGGTAGGCGGACATCTGCGTGAAGTGCAACCACGCATTATCGCGAATGGCGTGTGTCAACTGATCTTCGTCGTACTGCGATGCGCCAGGATATGCTGTGGCAATAGTGGACATACATGTGCCTTTCCCTGAAGAGACGCAGGTGGCAGGTACACTCTGCTTCTCAATGTGCCGAGGCCATTGTGGCACAGCCTATGTGGCAACGCAGGCGGTTTTGTTGCAATTTCTTGACAGAGACCGACCGTCGCTGTGCGCAGAATATGGGTGCTGACCAGGGGACGAGCAGGATGCCATCTGACAATGGGGACAAACGTGCGGCGCGGCGCAAATCACGCCATGAGCGCAAGACGCCGGTCGTGACCATGCCCACTACGTCTCCACCAGGCCAGGTGTTTGACCTTCCACCACTTCAGCCAGAGATGTTCATCAACCGGGAGTTGAGCTGGCTCAACTTCAACGAGCGGGTTCTTTCCGAGGCGAGCGAATCCGAGAACCCGCTCCTGGAGCGAGTCAAGTTCGCCTCGATCTTTTCTTCCAATCTGGACGAGTTCTTCATGATTCGCGTGGCCGGCGTCAAGCGCAAGATCACCGCCGGGATCACCTTGCTCGGCCC
>JALYWD010000115.1 GCA_030852885.1 Chloroflexota bacterium
GTCCCCAGTCCCAGACGCACCTGCCCGCTGGCCAGCAGGTTGCGCCCGGTAACCCCGGTGGCTGGCGCGGCGATCAACACACTCGCGCCATCCCACAGGAACGAGAAAGGCGCCAGGCAGGGGAAGCCGCCACCTGCGCCGGCCGTGGCGACCCAGGCGTCGATCTCCTCAGCAAGGCGCAGCAGGGTGTCTCGCTTGCGCTCCTGCGCTGAGCGGGCAGGTGGCATCTCGGTCACGCGTGCTCCCTTCTCCGGGTTTCTGGTTCGTCAAGCATCGTCATATAGCACGCGTGGCAGCAGCCCATTTCTCTCCCGGCGCTCGCCTCCGCGTGTGGTCCAAACCGCAGCCGCAGGACTCTCTTCCCCTACCGCCCTGTTTCGAGGTGTCATCCCCCTCTGGGTGTCGTCCTGAGCGAAGTCGAAGGATCTCGTTCCCCGGCCACCAAGGTCCGAGGTCGCCACTCCCTCTAGGTGTCATCTCGAGTAATCATGCCGGAGCCGGCGCCCTCACGGCATGAAAACCCTGCGGGATGGGCTAGGCAGCTGGGGCTCGGGGACCGCTATTTTCACAGCAGCGCAGACTGCGCTCGAGATGACACCTGGAGGGAGCGGTGGGAGGGTGAATGGCCGCACACGACGAGTGAGGAACGACGAGATCCTTCGCCTGCGGGCTTCAGGATGACACATAAGGGTGGGCGGACCTCGCACTGTGGGGGCTGGGGAACAAGGTCCTTCGACTTCGCTCAGGACGACACATGAGTGGGGCCGCCACCTCCGGCAAGCACTCCGCATGAGACGCACGATGGAGCGCGTCGACAGACCTCGTTTGCCGCCCGTGAACTGATATGCTCACCAGCCAGCGATGATGTCCCTGAGCCAGAGGAAGCCATGGCGAGTTCACCCAGATTACCGGGCCGCAAGCCGGAGCGCGCCGATGTCGTGATCGTCGGGGCGGGTGTCGGTGGGGCGCTGAGCGCCATGATCCTGGCGCAGGCAGGTCTGAAGGTGGTCTGCCTGGAGCAGGGCGGCTGGACCCGGCCGGAGGACCGGCCCCACTACGCACCGGACTGGGAGTACCAGCGCGCTACCCGCTGGAACATGGCTCCGAACGTGCGGCGGCGCACGCAGGACTACCCGGTCGATACGCGGGACGAGAACACCCTGATGTGGAACGGGGTCGGTGGCTCGTCCGTGGTATACACCGGCGCATGGCCCCGGTACCGGCCCTCGGATTTCCGCAAGGGCACGGAGCACGGTCTGGCGCCCGACTGGCCCTACCCCTACGAAACGCTTGCGCCCTGGTACGACGACCATGATGCGCTGGCCGGCATCAGCGGCTGGGACGGCGACCCCGCCATCCCGCCGCGCGGTCCCTTCCAGACGAAGCCCCCGGCGCCGGGGCCGTTGGGACCCGTGATTGCACGCGGGTTTGAGAAATTGGGCTGGCACTACTGGCCCATGCCCTGCGCCATCCTGGGTGAGCCGTTCAAGGGGCGCCGCGCCTGCAACAACTGCGGCAACTGCCAGAGTGGGTGCCCGATCGGCGCGCTTAACGACTACCAGGTCTCGGTCTGGCCGTACGCGCTGGCCGCCGGGGTGGACCTCCGCACCTTCGCCCGGGTGGAACGCATTGAATTGGGGCCAGACGGGCGAGCCACCGGGGTCATTTACGTGGACCGCCAGACCAGGGTGCGCTACCAGCAGGATGCCGATGTCGTCATCGTGGCGGCGAACGGGATAGGCACCCCGCGCCTGCTCCTGCTCTCCGAGAGCGCCCGGCACCCGCGTGGCCTGGCCAATGCCAGCGATCAGGTGGGGCGGAACCTGATGCACCACGGCCTGGCGGTGGTCGAGGTCTGGACGCCGGAGCGGACGGACTCCCACCAGGGGATCATCTCGGCGGTCTTCATCAGTGAGGAGTTCGCGGAAACCGATCCCTCGCGCGGGTTCGTCAATGGCCTGACGCTGCAGATCACCCGCCAGAACGGGGCGGGGTTCCAGGCGGCGGGGTCGCAATCAGGGCACGTGATGCCATGGGGCGTGGACCACCACGCCTGGTTCCGCAGCCACTTTGGGCATGGCTTCAACGTGCTGGTCTGCACAGACGACCTGCCCATCGCCAGCAACCGGGTGACGCTCTCTGCCACGGTAACGGACACCGACGGGCTGCCCGCGCCGCACATCACCTACAAACTGGACGCGAACGACCGGCGGCTGATCGATTTTGGCATCGACCGCGTGCTGGACCTGGCGCGTGCCCTCGATGCGACCGATGCCCATGTCAACCGCTTCCTTAACGCGGCGGGCGAGTACACCCCGCCCGCCTGGCACCTGCTGGGCACTTGCCGCCTCGGTGGCGACCCCGAAACCTCGGTGGTGACGCCGTGGCAGCAGGCCTGGGATGTACCAAACCTGTTCCTGATGGATGGCAGCGTGCTGCCCACGGGCGGCGCGGTCAACCCGACCAGCACCATTGGCGCGATGACCATGCGCGCCGCCACGAATCTGCGGGATCGCTTCGCGGAGGTGCGGAGCGGGGCGTTGCTGGCGTAGTGCGATTCCCCTGCCGCAGCCGGCACTGACCACGAGCCGCTCTGCGCGGAGGAGTCGCTCTGCAAGTGCGGCAGAGCCGCCATCATGCCCCGGACCTGTCAACCAGCGTCGTGGCGATGGGCCCAGGCAATGGCCTCCGCCCGCGAAGCGACGCCGAGCTTGCGATAGAGGCTGGCGATGTGCGAGGCGACCGTGGTAGGGCTGACGAAGAGCGATTCGGCGATCTCCCGGTTGCTCTTGCCAGCCATCAATTCCCGCAGGACATCGCGCTCGCGGCCCGTCAGGTGCGGCAAGCGTGGAATGGCTGGCGGCGGTGTCACCAGCAGGGTCAGTGCGTCCGCGACTGCGAGGTCACGTGGCCAGGCGCGCCCTGCCGCCCAAGTAGTAGCAAAGCGTGCCTCACCCAGGGTCTTGCGCAACCGGTCCAGGATGGGCACGAAGTAGGCGCGTTCGGTGGGCGCCATGGGCATCACGAGTTCGTCCCGCAGGGCGGACGCGGCCCCGAAGAGGTGCGCCGCCATCTCTGGCTTCCCCGAGGCCATGGCCACGGTGGCCAGCCCTTCGAGCGCGGTGTTGACATCGACCAGGTCGCCCCGGCGCACGCCCAGTTCGAGGGCCTCCCGCAGCAGCGTCGCCGCCCGGCCAGGCTCCCCGAGTTCCAGCGCCGTGTAGCCGTACCCGACCAGGATCATGGTCACCAGCCACTCCCAGCCCTCGGCGCGGGCCAGAGCCAGGGCCTCAGCGGCGTACGCATTGGCCCGGGCGAGATCACCGCTCATGCGGCTGAAGCAGGCGAGGTTGTGCAGGACGAGGGCCGTGGGGTCGGCAGCACCCTCGGCGCGCGCCAGCACCAGGCTGGCCTCGCAGGAGGCCATGGCGCCCTGCAAGTCGCCTTGCTCCGCCAGCAGCCAGGAGCGGTCGCAGAGTGCCCGCGCCTCCGCGATACGGTCACCCTCTGCCCGCGCCAGGGCCAGGGCTTGCTCATGCCACGCGGTGGCCAGATCAACCCGGGTCAGGTACCAGGCCAGCGTGCCTGCCCCGCTCAGCGCGCGGAGCCGGTCCGGAACTGGCGCATCCTGCCCAAGTTCCAGTGCCGGTTCCAGCCAGCGGAGCCCCTCCGCGAAATGGTTCTGCTCCTGCCAGAAGGGCCAGAGCGCGGCGGCCATCCGCAGCAGGCGCACACCATCGCCCTGGCGTTGAAGCCAGCTCAGCGCCGCCAGGAGATTCGGGTGTTCAGCGCGCAGGCGCGGCAGCCAGGTGGCGGAGTCCGCCAGCTTGGCGCGCGACCCGGCTTCCGCCGCAAACGACAGGTACCACGCGGCATGTCGCCGGGACACGGGCTCCAGTTCCCCGCTGGCGGCCAGTTGCTCCAGCCCGAACTCGCGAATCGTCTCCAGGAGGCGGTACCGGGTC
>JALYWD010000130.1 GCA_030852885.1 Chloroflexota bacterium
CTCGGACCACCATCCTGATCTCGCATCAGTTGCTGACCACGCGCCATGCTGACGAGATTCTCGTGCTGAAGGGTGGGCGGGTCAGTGAGCGTGGCTCACACCACTCCCTGATGGCGTTGAACGGCACCTACGCGCGCCTCTACCGCCAGCACCATCCCGATTGGGAGCGTGTGGTGGATGAGGCGCGCGAGTTGGCTGAGGTTGCCTAACCGTTCGAGCGGTAGTTTGGCGCCTCGCGCGTAATCACCACGTCGTGCGGGTGGCTCTCGCGTAGACCGGCCGAGGTGATGCGCACGAACTTCGTGTCGTGCTTGAGCGCCGGGATGTCGGCCGCGCCGACGTAGCCCATGGCCGAGCGCAGACCGCCGACAAGCTGGTAGAGCAGGTTGCCAACGGGGCCCTTGTAGGCTACGCGGCCTTCGATTCCCTCCGGCACCAGCTTCTGGATGTTGCCGACCCCTTCCTGGAAGTAGCGGTCCTTCGAGTAGGAGCGAGCCTTCATGGCTCCGATGGAGCCCATGCCGCGGTACTCCTTGAAGCGCTCGCCCTGGTAGAGCACCACCTCGCCTGGGCTTTCATCCACCCCGGCCAGCAGCGAACCGAGCATAACTGCGTCGGCGCCGGCGGCAATTGCCTTGGCGATATCGCCGCTGTACTGGATGCCGCCGTCGGCAATCACCGGGATGCCGTGGCGGCTGGCGGCAGCCGCGCAGTCAAGCACCGCCGTGACCTGGGGTACGCCTACGCCGGCAACCACGCGCGTGGTGCAGATCGAGCCGGGGCCTACGCCCACCTTGACGGCATCCGCACCAGCAGCAATGAGCGCCGCTGTTGCAGCACCGGTTGCGACGTTGCCAGCCATGACATCGACGTTTCGCGTGCGCTTGATGCGTTCAACAGTTTGCAGCACCGAGAGCGAATGGCCGTGTGCGGTATCCACCACCAGCAAGTCAACCCCAGCCTCAACCAGTGCCTGCGCGCGCTCGTCGGCGTCCGCGCCAACACCGACCGCAGCTCCGACCCGCAGCCGCCCCTGCGCGTCCTTCGTAGCGTTCGGGTACTGGATGCGCTTCTGGATGTCCTTGACCGTGATGAGGCCCGTCAGGATGCCGCGCTCGTCAACCACCGGCAGTTTCTCGACGCGGTGCTTGTGGAGGATGGTCTGCGCCTCGTGCAGGGTCGTGCCCTTCGGCGCGGTAATCAGGTTCTCGCTGGTCATGACCGAGCTGACCGGCTGATCCACATTCTCGACAAAACGAAGGTCGCGGTTGGTCAGGATGCCGACCAGATGACCGGTGTCGTCGGTAATCGGGACGCCGGATATGTGATAGCGCTCCATCAACGTCAGCGCATCGCGGACAAGCGCATCGGCAGGGAGCGTCACTGGCTCCACGATCATGCCTGATTCGGAGCGCTTGACCTTGTCGACCTCCACCACCTGGTCTTCGATCGACAGGTTGCGGTGGATGATGCCAAGACCACCCTCGCGCGCCAGGGCAATGGCCATCCGCGCCTCAGTGACGGTGTCCATGGCCGCTGAGAGGACAGGAATGGCCAGGGCAATGTTCGCGGTCAGGCGGGTCGCGGTGTTGGCCGACGCAGGCAGCACGTCTGACTGCGCGGGGACGAGGAGGACGTCGTCGAAGGTGAGGCCGAGTCCGGCGAACTTGCCGGAATCCCTCTGGGTGGCGGGAAGGGACGACGTGTCTTCCCAGGCGGGGGGCTCAATGCCGGCGAGGGTGTAGGTTCTGGGTTCGGTAACGGTCATGCGATACGCTCCTCCTCTGTTGCGCCTGTGCGAATTTGCCGGGGTGGTAGGTGAAGCCGGGCGCCCAGTTCTGTGACGAAGGCTTCGTACGCCTCCGCGCCACGCGACGTGGGATCGTATTCGACGATGGCCTGGCCATACGATGGCGCCTCCGCCAGGCGCACAGAACGCGGAACGACCGCGCCAAACATCCGGTGTGGGAAATAGCGGCGCACTTCCTCCACGACATGCGCGGAGAGGCGGGTGCGCGCGTCGAACATGGTCATGAGGACGCCTGTCACATCGAGTGCTGGATTCAAGCCGCGCTTCACGAGGTCAACAGTGGTCATGAGCTGGCCGAGCCCCTCGAGAGCGAGGAACTCGCACTGAATGGGGACCACCACTGAGCGGGCGGCGGTGAGTGCATTAACCGTCAGGAGCCCTAGCGACGGTGGGCAATCGATCAGCACGACATCATATTCGCCCAGGACCGGCTCCAGGGCGGCGCGCAGCCGGGTCTCCCGGTTGGGCGTCTCCACCAATTCGATCTCCGCGCCAGCCAGCATCGGAGTCGAGGCAACAAGGTCCAGGTTCGGCCGGGCCGATGGCATCGCGGTGTCGGCGACGGAAAGCCCCTCCACCAGAACATCGTAGATCGATGTCTCTACGGCAACTTTATCGACTCCGAGTGACGAAGTTGCGTTCCCCTGGGGATCTGCGTCGATCAAGAGCGTGCGGTAACCACGGCGCGCCAAAGAAACCGCCGTGTTCACGGTGGAGGTGGTTTTGCCAACGCCGCCCTTCTGGTTGGCGAACGCGACGACAGGGGCGACGCGCGTCGCAGGCGCTCCCGGAGATGCCCCGTCGCGGGCCATCTCGGATGGGCTTGCCGCCAGTGTGCTGGTCATGGGTGTGTCGTCCGCAGGGTACGCTCTCCTTTCGCCGATGGTAGCACCCGCCTTGCGGGCGAACCAAAAGCGGAATCGCGGTCCCCGGGCGATTGGGACTAGCGCTTGACCATGTTGCTGGCGAACCAGATGACGTTGGCGGGCCGTTCCGCCAGGCGGCGCATCAGGTACATGTACCACTGTGGGCCATAGGGCGCGGCAATCAGGATGCGTTGGCCAGTTCGCCTTAGATCCAGTTGGTACTGTGGCCGGACGCCGTACAGCATCTGGATCTCGTAGCGATCGTTGCCGTAGCCGTGCCGGGCCGCGTAGCCGCGCACGTGGTCGATGATGCGTTCATCATGTGTGGCAATAGCGGTATACGGGTTGTTGGTCAGCATGCGCTCGGCCAGGTCAATGTAGGCGCGATCCACGTCGGACTTCTCGGGATAGGCGATGGCGGGTGGCTCGAGATAGGCGCCCTTGACCAGGCGGAGGTTCGGGTGGAGCGGCTCCAGCGCCTTCAGATCGTCAGGCGTGCGGTAGAGGTACGACTGCAGCACCGTGCCGACGTTGTCGTGGCCGTCCGCACGCAGGCGCTGGTAGATCCGCAGCGTGTCATCGACGAGCGGCGAATCTTCCATGTCTATCCGAATGAAGTTCCCCAGGTCCGCGGCGTGGCCCACGATTTCGGAGACGTTGCGGTATGTCAGCTCCGGGTCCAGGTTGAGCCCAAGCTGGGTCAGTTTCAGTGCGATGTTGGTCGTGAGCTGTTCCTGGGCGATGCGGTCCAGATCGCGCTTGTACTCATTCACCACCGCGCGCACGGTCGTCTCGTCGCGCACGCCTTCCCCAAGCAGCGTCGTGTTGGTGCGCAGACCTTTCTGGTTCAGATCGCGCAGGACCCGCACGGCCTCGTCGAATGATTCGCCGGCCACGAAGCGGGACGCGCCCAGCCGCATCCCATGCTGCTTGACGATGTTGGCGACCGCCGGGTTTCCGGTGGCGGCCAGGATGCCGGACCGGAAGAGCGGGTTCAGGTCCTGAGCGGAAACAGGGAATCGTGCGCCGGTCGCAGCCACGGAAGTGCTCCTCTTGCAACGGGGTCATCGTCTCTGCCGCGCATGATGGTGCCTTGCCCCGGCTCGTGCAAGCGGACCCGATATCAGGCGGTCACGGAACGTGCGGCGTTGATCTCATCACGAAGCTGCAAGGCGGCTCGCCTCACTTCCGAAATCCAGTTCTCTCCGGCGTGTTCGCCGGCAAAGATGACTGAGCGGGAGGCGGAAAGCAGCAGGCCAGCCCCGGTGGTATCCAGGCCAACCTGGACGGAGCCCGCGATGTCCCCACCCTGCGCCCCGATGCCAGGGAGCAGGATTGGCTGCACCGGGCAGCGCTCCCGGATTTCCGCGAGTTGCCCCGGCCAGGTTGAGCCGACCACCAGGCCCAGCGTCGCGGGCCACTGGCCGGACCACTCAGCGACCCGGTCTGCAACGGTGAGATACAGCGGCTGGTTTCCGGCCTCGGCAGCCACCTGCATGTCCTGGAGGTCTCCAGAACCGGGATTGCTCGTCTTGCACAGGACAAAGATGCCCCGGTCACCACGGCTGAGGTAGGGGGCCAGGGAGTCCTCTCCCATATACGGGTTGACCGTGACGGCGTCAAAGTCCCAGGCATCGAAGTAGCCGGCCGCATAGGCAACGGAGGTGTTGGCGAGGTCCCCGACCTTGGCATCGAGCAATGCCGGGATGTGCCGTGGAATCAGGCGACGCGTCTCCTCCAGGGCCAGCAGGCCGGGAACGCCGTGCGCCATGTAGAAGGCCAGGTTGGGCTTGTAGGCATAGGCGAGGTCGGCCGTCGCCTCGATGACGCCGGCATTGAACGCCACGAGGGCGCGCGTGACATCCGTCTCGCCGCG
Source organism: Chloroflexota bacterium (assembly GCA_030852885.1). Classification (GTDB taxonomy): domain Bacteria; phylum Chloroflexota; class Chloroflexia; order Thermomicrobiales; family UBA6265; genus JACCXM01. The sequence continues at coordinate 4,553 of JALYWD010000130.1, forward strand.
AATCGGCTCCGGGAGGCGGGCGAGCTCCGGGTCCAGCCCCACGCAGAGCAGGCTGTCATTTGCGCGATGTGCGCCATCGAGAAGCGCGCGGAATGCGCCGTCTGTTCCCCGGGTCATATCCGCTCCTCCGTGAGCTGCGCCGCCGAATCTGTGCCGGTAAGGCAAAACGGACCCACCATAACCACGATAAGTGTACGTACACCATGCCGGGCTGTGACATTGGCGCCATTGTGCCCGGTGTTAGGATGGTTGTGAGGGGAAACCGCGTTATGGCGCGGTCTAGCGGTACCTCGGGAGGGTACCGTACTTTGGGGGAAGGCCAGTTGGCTACACCTGGAACCAATTCGCAGGGCATGGGGGCGTTGCCGGAACGCGATGAGCTTTCCGGGGTGCGCCTGCCGGCTATGGCTGATGTGCAGCGGGCACGCGAGGTGATCTCGGCGTTTCTGCAACCGACCCCGTTGCTCTCGAGCCCGGCGTTGGACGCGAAGCTTGGGTTCTCCGCGTTCGTGAAGTGCGAGAACCTGCAGCCCATCGGCGCCTTCAAGGTGCGTGGCGGCCTCTTCCTGATGAGCCAACTCACGCCAGAGGAGCGGTCACGCGGGGTGGTCACCGCATCCACCGGCAACCATGGCCAGTCCATTGCCTACGCCGCGCGGGACCTGAAGGTGCCGGCCACGATCTGGGCGCCGGAAAACGCCAATGCGCTCAAGGTTGCCGCCATGCGGCGCATGGGTGCGGAAGTTCGACTGTACGGCGCAGATTTCGACGCGTCCCGGTTGGCCGCGGAGGAAGATGCGGCGGCACGAGGCGCTACGTTCGTCTCCAGCGCCAACGATTGGCGTCTGATTGCGGGTGTCGCGACGTATACCGTAGAGATACTCGAAGCCGTCCCGGACCTCGACTGTTTGATTGTGCCCGCCGGCGGTGGCTCCGGTCTGTCTGGCGCATGCCTGGCCGGGAAGGATCTGAAGCCGGATCTCCAGATCATTGGCGTGCAGGCAGCCGGAGCGCCGGCGGTCTATGAGAGTTGGCGCAGCGGGCAGTTGCAGCAAACGGAACGGGCGGACACCTTCGCGGAAGGGCTGGCAACACGGGTGGCGTTCAGCCTGCCGGCACAGATTCTCTGGCGGCGATTGGATGACTTTCGGCTTGTGTCTGACCAGGACATGCGGCGGAGCATGCTGACGCTGCTGGAGACCACGCGCACGTTGGCGGAGGGCGCAGGAGCCGCAGCTTTGGCGGCGGCGCACAACATGCGAGATGAACTGGCGGGTAAGAAAGTCGGAATTGTTGTGTCTGGGGGAAATATCACCCTGGATGCCTTGGCGGAAACGCTCGCGATGGAGCAGCCCTGGTGACGTCGCTACGAGATTGGATGGGATTTCGGCGGCGTGAGAGCGCCGGGGA
>JALYWD010000154.1 GCA_030852885.1 Chloroflexota bacterium
GTGCTGGCGCACGGCGCCTGGTATTTCGCGGACCTGGAGCACCTGCGCGCCACCCTGCGCCGCGTCCGCCAGTGGGCGCCGTTGCTCCATTTCGCGGAGTGGGACCTGGAGCCACAGACGTTTGCACAGGCCCCGCACCTGGTCGCCGTGCTGCTGCAAGGGCTGATCGAGGGGTATCACCCCAACAGCGCGGCGAACGTGCGCACTCCCTTCTCGCGGCAGCAGCTCTACACGCTACTGGCGGAGACCGGCTGGGAGATCACGCACGAGTTCCAGGCCGACACCGGCGCCCTCCAGGATGGAGCGTGGGAGGTCGATCTGGCCCTGCACGACGCCCTGCCTACCGTCTCAAGCCTGCCGAGTCCCCCGGCGGTGCGAGATCAGTTGCACAGCCAGGGGGATTTGCTGCGAGCGCTGGCGGCGATGCCGAAGATTGGCACGCTGCCGTCATATGCGCTCACTGCCCGGCGCGTTCCGTAACCTCGCAGCAATGCAGACAGTGGCAGTTGCCGGGGAAATCACCATCAAGGCGTGGCGTCGGGTGCGGCGGCAGACTCGTCCTGCCGTCGTACAGGCATCACCCGAGTGCCGCCTGCACGGCCCGCCGCACCAGCGCCTGGGCAAGCGGCAGCTTGTAGCCATTCTTCGCCAGGGGCTCCGCGCCGCTGAGGGCCGCATCGGCCGCCGCTGCCAGCAACTCGGGGCCTGGTGTTTGCCCGACCAGGACCTGCTCCGCGGCCGTAGCGCGCCAGGGGACGTTCGCCACGCCGCTCAACACCACCCGCGCGTCCGCGATGCGGCCGCTATCCTGCCTGATGCGCGCGGCCACGCCGACCAGCGCGAACGCCCACGTCTTGCGGTCCATGGCCTTCAGGTAGGTGCTGCGGCCAGCCGCGGCCGGCAGCGTCAACGCGGTGATGATCTCGCCCGGGCGCAAGGTTGTTTCGGTGCGGCGCTCATCCGTCGGCGGCGCGAAGAGCTCGGCCAGCGGCACGGTGCGGCTGCCCGATGCGCCACGCATCTCCACCTCGGCGTCGTGCGCCAGGAGCGCGCTCGCCGGGTCCGAGGGGTGGACCGCCACACAGGGGCTGAGATCGAAGATGGCGTGGTGCTGGTTTTCCCCAGTCCGCGCCGGGCAGGAATCGCCACCCTTCAGCCAGCAGGGAATCTCCGGGTCCCGGAAGTACCAGCAGCGCGGGCGCTGGAGCAGGTTGCCGCCGATGGTTGCCATGTTGCGGAGTTGTGGCGTCGCGGCCAGCGCCGCCGCCTCGGCCAGCGCCGGCGCGTGCTGCGCGATGAGCGGGTGGGTTTCCAGGTCGCTCAGCGTGGCCAGCGCGCCAATGCGCAGCGTGTCGCCACTCAGCGTGATGTCGTCGTCCAGTTCGGCCAGCCGCTTGATATCGACCAGTTGCGACGGCTCCAGCAGGCCCCCTTTGAGGAGCGTCAGCAGATCTGTCCCGCCCGCCAGGAACCTGGCATGCTCATCGCTCGTCAGCAGCGCAACCGCGTCATCGAGCGAGCGGGGACTGGCGTAGGCAAAGGGCTTCATCGAGCTTCCCCTCCAGCGATGTTCCGCTCGGCCAGCGCCGCCAGCACCCGGGCCCGGGTCAGCGGTCCGTCGTGGATGCGCACGCCGATGGCGTCATAGAGCGCGTTCGCAATTGCGGGCGCGGTCGGAATCAGGGGGGGCTCACCAATCCCCTTGGCCCCGGTGGAGTTCGCCTTGCTGTCTGGCACATCGACATGGCGATGCTCGATAACCGGGATGTCCTGCACCGTCGGTACGTGGTAGTTCTCCAGGTTCGCGTTCAGCACGTACCCGCGCGCGTCGTCCGAGATGCGCTCCTCAAACAGCGCGTAACCGACGCCCTGCACAATGCCGCCGATGATCTGGCTGTCCGCCAGCGTCGGGTTCACGATCCGCCCGCAGTCGTGCGCGGTCACCACCCGCTGCACCGTGATCTCCCCCGTCTCGGTATCGACCTCGATCGCGATGCACTGTGCGCCGAAATTGCGGATGATCAGGTCGCTGGGGTTAGGGGCGCGTGCGCCCTCGGCCCGCAACATGTGCGGCGCAATCTTGCCTGCCACCTCTGCCACGGAGACCTCGCCGGGGCGCTTGCCATCGACGAGTACCTGCCCGTCCTCGATGGAGAGCCGCTCGGTCCGGGTTTCCAGCAGCGCGGCGGCGACCTCCAGGACCTGCTGCTTCAGGTCCGCGGCGGCCGCGCGGATTGCGGGTCCAATCGTCGCCTGCGTGGCGCTGCCGGAGCTGACCGGAGCGTAGGGCCCGACCGCGGTGTCGCCCAGTTGAAATGAGATCGCTGCCAGCGGCAGACCCAGCTCCTCCGCCGCCACCTGCGCCAGGCCGGTGCGGGTGCCGCTGCCGATATCCTGGGTGCCGGTGATGACATTGACCGTGCCGTCGCCGTTCATCTCCACCTGGGCGTAGCCTGGCGCGTCGCCGTGGCCACCCATCCAGTCGTGCGCGGCAAAGCCGACACCCCGCCGCTTTGTCCCACTGCTGCTGTCCCGCTGCTGGCGCATCTCGGCCAGGGCCGGGGCCACCTTGTCGTAGCTCAACTGCAGGCCCTCGGGCAGCGAGTAGGGCTTGCCAGACTCCTGGTCATGGCCCACGTAGTTGCGCTCACGCAGCACGAGGGGATCAAGCTCGAGGCGGTGGGCCATCTCGTCCATCGCCTGCTCCAGCGCGAAGGCGGCCTCCACGTAGCCGGGCGCGCGGAAGGCGACGGCCGGGCCCATGTTGATGTAGACCGGGGTCTGCTTCGTGTGCACGTTGGGGCAGCGGTAAAGAGCCTTGTAGGGGCCGCTGACATCGCTGGCCTCACCGCCGGTACGGTAAGCGCCCACCTCCTGTGTGATAAGCGCTTCCAGGGCTGTCAGGGCGCCATCCCGCTTTGCTCCGATGCGTACCGTCTGCCGGGTCGGGTTGCGATTGCCGCTGGCCAGGTTCTCGGAGCGCCGATCCAGGATCAGTTGCACCGGCCGCCCCGCGTCGCGCGAAAGCAGCGCTGCCAGGACATCCGGCTTCCAGGAAATCTGCTTCGCGCCGAAGCCGCCGCCCATGTGCTGCTTGATGACCCGCACGTGGTGCCGCGGCAGACCCAGCTTCTCCGCCACCTCTTCTCGTACCACCCAGACAGCTTGTGTCGATGCCCAGATAGTAAGGTGCCCGCCCTCCCAGGAAGCTGTACACCCGTGCGCCTCCAGCGCGTTGTGCAGGGCCGCCTGCGTGGTGTAGGTCCGCTCGACGATCACCTCGGCCTGGCGGAACCCCGCCTCCAGGTCGCCGCGCTCGTAGTCAACGACCTCGCCGGCAATGTTCCCTCCGGGGTGAATGTTCGGCGCGCCGCCGGCCAGCGCCGCCTCCGCCGTCATCACGAAGGGCATCGGCTCGTAGGCAACCTCGATCAGGTGCAGCGCGTCCTCTGCCTGCTCCTCGCTCTCGGCCGCGACCGCCGCGACTTCATCCCCGATGTAGCGGACGGTCCAGTCGAAGAGCTTGCCCTCCTCGAACCACGGGATATCCGGGGCATTCAGCACGCTG
>JALYWD010000161.1 GCA_030852885.1 Chloroflexota bacterium
GGTGGGTGGGGGTGCGGTAACGGAGGGGGAGACGCGCTCACGCGCTCAGGGGGAGACGGCCCGCGGGCCTCAGGGGGTGTCGCTTCGCTCAGGGGGTGGCGGGCTGCGCCCTCAGGGGGTGAAGGAGCACGGAGTCACCGCAGGCTTTGCACGGCGCTCGGCTTCTCCCCAGGGCGTTGCCAGGCTACGGGGAGAGCTCCAGCCCCCGCGAGATCCAGGATGGAGAGGTCACGAGCACGGGTTGCCCTCGGGCTTTGCCCCGGCCACCTGGCCGGGGCAGACTCATTGCCAGGATGTCAGTGAGCTACGAGACCTGGCAGACTCCGTTGCGGCAGCGATTCTTGCCGCAGCAGTCGCTATCGAACTGGCAGTTGAAGCCGTTCTGCTTGCAGCAGAAGGTGCCGGAGCCAAGCTGGGAGACCTGGGCACAGAGCTGGTTCTCATTGCAGCATTGCTGGTTGCGCCGGTTGTCGTCGCAGGCATCGCTCAGCTTGCGGCACTTGTCCTTGCGCTTGCGCTTGTTGCCCTTGCGGTTCTTGTTCTTGTTGTGGTTTTTCCGTGCTTCGGCCTCGTGCTCGCTGAGGCCGATGGCTCCCAGGAGCCCCAGCGCGGATGCCGCCGCGCCGCCCGCGGCCAGCCCGAAACGGCGCCTGGTCCATGTGTCGAACTGTGAATCGTCCAACTCTGTCCCCTTTGGTTGCGCACGCTGGCGCAGTGAAATTCTCTGAGTATGTCAAGTCTAGCGCGTTCTGCCGCCGATTGTCGCACGGGAATGGGTGAAATGGCGGTTTCAGAAGCGTTCACGTTCAGCGTCAAGGGGGTGGGGCGTTCTCGGCCTGGCGGCACGTCTCGGCCGCGCAGTCCTGCAGGGTGTGGAGCCAGGTTGAAAGTTCTTCTACCGTATTCGCGTAAGCTGGATCAGCGTCCAGGCTCTGGAGTTGTGCCGGGTCGGCGTTCAAGTCGTAGAGTTCATAGTCAACGGCAGGCACGCCCCACTCGACGTAGAGCCAGTCATCCGTGCGGATGCCTCGCCAGGAAGATCGAACGCGGCCGGCAATGCGAATCCCCTCGTCATTGACCATAACGGCATCTTCGTCGTCATCGGCATCCTGACCGACGGGGCTATCGATTTCGATGAGGAGCGCCTTGCGGCCGCTTTCGCCTCCGTGCAGCGCCCCCAGCATTGACCGCCCATCGACGAAATCGGGGATGGGTGTCCCCGCGATCTCCGCGAAGGTAGGCGCCAGGTCAATGTTTGCCACCAGCGTCGGGTTGACGTGCCCCACCGGGACTTGTGGCCCGCGCACCATCATGCCGACCCGAATGGCCTCTTCATAGGGGGCAGACTTTGCTTCATCGCGATGTTCCCCCAGAGCGTATCCGTTGTCGCTGGTAAAGACGACGTACGTGTTTTCCAGCCGTCCCACCGCTTCCAGGGTCTCGACGATCTGCGCGACAGCTTCATCTGCGGCCAGCAGGGTCTCCAGCCGGCCTTGATTCAGTTTGTCCAGCCAGGCGATTTCTTCGGGGGTCAAGGGCGGGCGTTGCATATTTTGGGGTTTGTCGCTCATATCCGCCTCGTTGAAAGAGCCTGACTGGTCCAGATGAATATCAGCAAACGTTCCCACGTGGCGGGGAGCCGGGACGACAGGCTTGTGCGGCGCCTTCGGCGCAAAGTACAGGAAGAGCGGCGTCTCCTCTGGCGTAGACGATATGAACTCCGTGGCCTTCCTGGCGAGTACGTCGGTCAAGTAGTCCTCTTCCGCGTCCCCGTGGGCCTCAAGGCTACCGTTCACGGAAAGCTCATAGTTGAAGGGCTTCAATCGCCGGGGCACGACCCACTGATTCCAGCCAGGCCCGGCTGAGTTCACCCCCTTGACGTGGTTCAGGTGCTTGCCAATTTGCCCCGTACGGTATCCCGCGTTTTGCAGCCAGACGGCAATGGTGTCCTGGTCAAGTCCCGTACCGTGATACAGGGACCAGACAGAGCTGTCGCCGCCGCCATACCCCACGTCGTGATTATGGGCATATTGCCCCCGGAAAAAACTGACGCGTGACGGTGTGCAGGTCGGAGAGGTCACGATGTAGTTTGGAAAGGTTGTTCCTGCGTCACCAACGAGCGCCTGCGTGAGCGACATGACTGAGTAGTCACTCCACCGCATGTCATCCAGGACGATCATGACAATATCCGGCCGCGTCATGGCTTCGGCGGTTGCTTGCTGCCAGCCGCCGTTGTACTCCGGGTCGGTCTCGCCGTTCTCCGTGGCGGCGGCGTGCTCCACGAAACGAGAACCGAGCACCGCGGCAACGAGGCCGCTGGCGGCACACCCCAGTTGCCGGCGGGACCACGTTCTGATGGCATCGACGTTCACGATCTTTCCCTTTGAGTAGCGACGTTGGCAAGGTGACAGTCGTGCCTGAGGCAGTACGCCGACGGTTCCATGATGCCGTAAAGAGTCGTGATGATTTGCCGGCAATGGTACCCATTGTGCCGCCTGTCAAGGTGGAGAATGCGGTGCAGGCAAGCCGGCTCCCGCTGGAATCCCCTGCGCGGAGTCCGGGACCTGCTGGCAGTTTCTCGGCATGGCCTGGGCAAAATGGTCTCGTGCCCCGGGTGTCACCTACAGCGTCAGGCTTGATCCTGTTCCATAATGAGGGGATACGTTTCCGGGAGGGGCCTGGAATGCAGTGAAGACAGGACCATCAGCGTGGCGGGCAGTGCAACACAGAATCGTACAGCGACGCTGCCTGGACCCACGTCACCCAACGGCGTTGTGATGGCTGGTCCGGTCATGGCGATTGGT
>JALYWD010000175.1 GCA_030852885.1 Chloroflexota bacterium
TCGGGCGACCGGTTTGCCCTGGTTTCACCATAACTCGTTGCGGGGGAGAGAACACGCGTGGAAAACGGTCGGGAAGGTTCTCCTGCGTCTCGTAGGGTGCAGATCACGCGGCGCGATCTGGCGAAGATGGCGGGAGTGGGTGCGCTGGGTGTCTGGGCGACCAGCACCGGGTTGCGCGGAGTGCATGCCCAGGCAGAGGCGACGCCTACTGGCCGCCGGTTGACGATCTACTCTGGTCGGAACGAGAACCTGGTTGGCCCGTTCATCGAGGCGTTCACGGCTGCAACCGGTATCGAGGCGGATGTCCGGTACGCGGGCACCGGCGAACTGGCCGTTACGATCCTGGAAGAAGGGGACGCCTCGCCTGCTGATGTCTTCTTCGCCCAGGATGCCGGCGCGCTCGGCCTGCTGCAAGACGCCGGGCGGTTCGTCGTGCTCCCGGAAGACCTGCTGTCAGCGGTCGATACCCGATTCAGGTCTGACGCCGGTATGTGGACTGGTGCGTCGGCACGGGCCCGTGTCCTGGTTTACAACACGGACGCGCTCACAGAGGACAAGGTCCCTACGACCGTCGAGGCGCTCCTGGATCCGGCGTGGAGCGGCAAGGTTGGCTGGGCGCCGACCAATGCATCGTTCCAGACGTTTGTGACCGCGTTCCGGGCGCTCGAAGGTGACGACGCGGCGCGCGCCTGGCTCGAGGGTATGGTTGCCAACGGCGTGGTGCCGTTTGACGGGAATACCGACATCGTCCTGGCTGTCGGCAACGGCGAGCTCGAGTTGGGACTGGTCAATCACTACTACCTCTACGCCGTCAAGCGCGAGGAGGGGGATGACTTTCCGATCGCCAACCGCTACCTGGACGCGGCTGACCCGGGAGCGCTCGTCAACATCGCCGGGGCGGGCATTCTTGGTAGCGGAGCGCACCAGGAAGAAGCGCTGGCGTTCGTCGAGTACATGCTGAGCGAGGAAGGCCAGACGTACTTCGCAACTGAAACATCGGAGTACCCGGTCGTGACCGGAGTGGCCTCGCCGGCTGACCTGCCGCCTCTGGCAGACGTCGGAAGCCCGGAGATCAACCTGACCGAACTCGCAGACCTGGAAGGCACGGTCGCGATGCTGACCGAACTCGGCATCCTGTAGCTGTTGCAGAGACCTTTCACGTCGGATGCGCTGGACGCAGCGCATCCGACTTCGTGCGTGAAGCACATCATGCGGAACGGGAATTACGGGTGAGCGTCGGCGGCAAGGAATGGATCATCCACGACAGCCGAGCCGGCTTCACGGAGCCTCGGCTGTTCCGGCGGCTACGGCAGCCATCCGCCACAGTGCCGCCCCTCTTGCTCCTCGTGCCGGCCCTGGCGGTCGCGCTCCTGGCGCTTCTCCCCTTGCTGTACCTGATATTGCGCGCCGGCAGTGACCTCGCTGGTCTGGAACAGATCCTGTGGCGGTATCGCACCTTGCAGGTGCTCTTCAATACGTTGCTCCTGATGGGCGCGGTCGCGATCACGGCGACGGCTCTTGCTGTTCCGCTCGCATGGCTCGCAACCCGCACTGACTTGCCAGCCCGGCGGTTCTGGACAACGGCGTTCACCTTGCCACTGGTCGTGCCCTCATTCGTTGGGGCCCTGGTCTTCGTTGCGGCGCTCGGGCCGCGCGGGCTCCTGCAGCAAATCCTGGAGCCGATGGGTGTGGACCGGCTGCCCTCCCTGTACGGCTTCTGGGGCGCCTGGCTGGTCCTGACAATCTCGACCCTGCCGTATGCGTTCCTGACGCTGCGGGCAGCCTGCCTTGGGCTCGATAGCTGCCAGGAGGAAGCTGCCCGCAGCCTGGGACTAGGTGCCTGGCAAACCTTCCGCCGCGTGACGCTGCCCCAATTGCGGCCGGCGATTGCGCTCGGCGGACTGCTCTGTGCGCTCTACACCCTGGGCGATTTCGGTGTTGTCACGCTTCTCCGCTACGACTCCTTCACCCGGGCCATCTACACCAGCTATCGCTCCAGCTTCGACCGCACGGCCGCGGCAGCACTTGCGCTCTTGCTTACGCTCATCGCGGTCGTCGTGCTGATCCTGGAGACACGGGTGCGAGGTAGGGCAACGTTGCACCGTGTGAGCGGCGGGGCGAGGCGGACCGCGCCCGTGGTGAGGCTGGGTCGATGGAGGTGGCCGGCGCTGTTAATGAGCGCTGTCGTGGTCACCGCCTCGCTCAGTCTCCCCCTCGCCGTGCTCGGGTACTGGGCGGCCCGCCATGTCCTCACGCGGGTCACAAGCCCATATCTGCTGGAGGCCACGCAGACGTCGGTCCTGCTCGCCGCGGGCGCTGCCATCATCGCTGGCGTGGCGGCGGTGCCGATCGGGGTACTCAGCGTGCGCTATCCCTCGGCGCTGTCGCGCTGCCTTGAACGGTCGACCTACCTGACCTATGCGATGCCTGGCATCGTCATCGCGATTGCGTTCGTCGCTATCACCGTCCGCACGCCGTGGTACCAGACGCTTGGCGTCTTGATGATGGCCTGCGCTTGTCGCTACGTGGCGCAGGCGGTGGGCGCCACCAGGGTTTCGCTCCTGCAGATCAGCCCGCGTCTGGAAGAGGCAGCGCGGGGGCTGGGGTCCACGGTGCCGGGGGTCTTGTGGCGGGTGACCTTGCCGCTCGTACGGCCGGGGTGGTTCGCCGGCATCCTGCTCGTTTTCCTCACCACCATCAAGGAACTCCCGATAACGCTCTTGCTCATCCCGGCCGGGGAACGCTCACTGGCGACGCTGATCTGGACGGCGGCAGGCGACGCGCGATACGGCGAAGCCGCTGTCCCGGCCCTGCTGCTGGTGGCAATCACAGCCATCCCCACGTTTCTCCTGGCGCGCCGGCGGGAGGCACTCGTTGCATGAGCACGGGGCGGAGCGAGTTGGCCCTGCAGATCAGAGGGGCCGGCAAGAGCTACGGCAATGCCGCAGTGGTGCAGGATCTGAACCTGGTGGTCAGGCCGGGCGAGATCTGCGCGCTGCTCGGGCCCAGCGGCTGCGGGAAGACGACGACTCTGCGGCTGATTTCCGGGTTCGAGCAACTGGACACCGGAACCATTATTATCGGTGGCCGGGTCGTTGCCAGTACAGAGCATGGCCAGGTGAATTCACTGCCGCCTGAACAGCGACGGGTCGGGATGGTGTTCCAGGACTATGCGCTCTTCCCGCACCTGAGCGTGCGAGACAACGTGGGGTTCGGGCTGGATCGCAACCAGGGAACGGCCGCGAACGAGGCGCTGGCGCTGGTGGGGCTGGAGACGTACGGCGACCGCATGCCGGGGCAGTTGTCTGGCGGGCAGCAGCAGCGGGTGGCGCTCGCGCGGGCGCTGGCGCCCCGGCCCGAGATTCTCCTCATGGATGAGCCATTTTCCAACCTGGACGCCACCATGCGCGCCCGCCTCCGGACCGAAGTACGGAATATCCTGCGCGCCGCCGGGGCGACCGCCGTCCTCGTTACGCATGATCAGGAGGAGGCGTTCACGCTGGCGGACCGCGTGGCCATCATGCTGGATGGCCGCATTGCCCAGGTTGGTACTCCGGAAGATGTCTACCTGCACCCTCGTGGCCGGGCGGTCGCGAATTTCCTGGGAGACGTCCAGTATCTCCCGGGAAAGGCATCGGGGACGCACGTGGACTGCGTGTTGGGGAATGTCCCTCTGTCTTCCCCAGCCAACGGCCAGGTCGTGGTGGTGGTCCGGCCGGAGGCCGTATGCCTCCTGCCGGCGGAGAGCGACAGCGCTCAGGGAACCGTGCGGGATCGCCAGTTCCTGGGGCAGTCGGTCCTGCTCTCTATCGCCCTGGACGCTGGTCTCACGATCACGGTACGCACCGATCACTTCAGCGCTCCGGACGTGAGTGATCGCGTGGGCGTTCGGTTGCGGGGACCTGTCCACGTCTTGCCTGCGTGATCCGGGATACGCGACGCTTCCTGATCGACGCATGCTGTTCGCTGAGATTTACGCCGGGAGCGCATCCAGGCGCCTTCACGTCCAGCTTGCAATAGTGGAGACGCAGGGCAACTTCAATGTCGCTTCCGCAGCCGGACTGAGAACAAAGTGTGCCAAGGATGCCAAGGATGCCAAGAATGCCAACTTTGGCGGGTGGGGGTGGTTGGCATTCTTGTGCGAGTTATATAGGCGGCGCGGATTCGAACCTGGCTCGAGATCCTCCGCCTGTGGGCGCGCCGTGACGCCAGAAGGTGGAAGCAGGCATGACGCGCAGTCGCTGAGAAGCGGTGACCTTCGATCCGCTCAGGACGAGGCGCCGAGGGAGCGCGGTCAGTCGCGTCCGGAGCGAAGGATCCAGACAGCGAACGATTGCGCTCGACGAAATCGAGATATGCCGATGCGACAACAATTGCCGCGCCCGACGACGCGCCGCAGTCGTGCAGCTAGATCGTGCCGGCGGCCTGCAACTCCTCAATTTCCGCCGCTGAGTACCCAACTTCCGCGAGCACCTCGTGCGTGTGCTGACCAACTTCTGGCACATCTCCCATCGGCGACGGAGCACCTTCCAGGTCGAACGGTGGGAGGAGCGACTCGATGGGGCCAACCGGCGTGTTGATCTGCCGCCAGCGTTCGCGCGCGATGAGTTGGGGGTGCTCGACGAACTCGGCCACGCTGTTCAGCGAGCCGAACGGGATATCGGCGGCCTCCAGGCGGCGCACCACCTCGGCGCGTGGCAGTGCGCCAAGTGCGTCGTCGATCGCCGCCTCCAGGTCGACGCGATGCTCGCGGCGCAACGGTGGCGTCACGTAGCGTGAGTCAGTCTCCCACTCAGGGTGGTCGCAGGCCGCGCAGAACGCCCGCCATTGGGACTCGGTCTGCACGGCCAGGAGCACGGCGCCGTCCTGGCAGCGGTACGAGCCATAGGGGACGACCGTGGCGTGGCGCACGCCCGCCCGCGCCGGAGGGGAGCCGCCGTACTTTGTGTAGTGAGCCGGGTAGCCCATCCACTCCGAGAGGGCATCGAAGAGGGACGTTTCCACGATGCGGCCTTGCCCGGTCACCTGGCGCTCGTAGAGGGCCGCCAGGGTCCCGATGACCCCGTACACGGCCGCGCCGCAGTCGCCGACGCTGATGCCCAGCTTGGCCAGGTCATCCCCGTTGCCCGTTGTGGCGATCACGCCCGTCTCGCCCTGGAGCAACAAGTCGAACGCCTTGCGCTCCGCGAAGGGACCCGTGGGCCCGTAGCCGGAAATCATGGTGATCACCAGCGAGGGATAATCCTGGCGCAGGCGCGCTGGCGCGAACCCCAGGCGATCGATGGCGCCTGGGCCCAGGTTCTGCACGAGGACATCAGACTGGCCGATCAGCCGTTCCAGCACATCGCGCGCCTCTGGCCGCTTCATGTCGAGTGTGAGCGACCGCTTCCCCCGGTTCAGCCAGACGAAGTAGGACGACATCCCGCGGACCGAGGTGTCATAGCGCCGGGCGAAATCACCGCCGCCTGGGCGCTCGATCTTGATGACTTCCGCGCCCAGATCGGCCAGGTGTCGGGTGCAGAGCGGACCGGCCACGGCCTGCTCCAGCGCGAGGACGCGCAGGCCCGTGAGGGGACCGGTCGGGGCGTGACTTGCCTCGGTCATGAGCACGTGAACTCCTGGGTATCGACTACGCGGGCACCTGGATCCGCGGCAGAAGCTCTTCGACCGCGTTGATCAGCGCCTGGATATCAGCCGGACTGTTGTAGCCCTGGACGGAAACGCGCAGCATGGGATTGCCGTCCACCAGCGTAACGGGAATCTCGATCCGATAGTCGTCGTAGAGGCGGTTCTTGAGGGCAACTGGATCGGTTGCGGACGGGACCGGGATCGTGGCCATCTGGCGGAACCAGCCGAAGTCTCCGGCAGCCTCCGGGCAGATCTGCGGCAGATCATAGAGCGCCGCGATGCGGTCGCGGGCGTCAACGACAAGTTCGTGGCAGCGCTCGCGTACCGCGTCCCAGTTGTGCGCATTCAGGAACTCGACCGCGCTCG
>JALYWD010000191.1 GCA_030852885.1 Chloroflexota bacterium
TGCCGGGGGACAACATCCAGATGGGGGTGGAGCTGATCACCCCGGTCGCCATTGAGGAGGGGCTGCGCTTCGCCATCCGCGAGGGCGGCCGCACCGTCGGCGCCGGCGTCGTCACCTCGATTACTGAATAAGTGGTATCATGCTCGTCCGGCGTGCCGCCTAGCGGGCGCCGGGCGAGGCACGTCCCGAAGCATGTGGTTTCAGACAGGGCCTTGGGACAGTAAGGAACCAGGAAGATGGCAAAAAAGGGTAAAGCTGACCGCATCGTAATCACGCTTGAGTGCACCGAGTGCCGCGAGCGGAATTACACAAGCGAGAAGAATCGGCGCAATGATCCCTCGCGTATCGAGTTGCAGAAGTTCTGCCCGCGTTGCCGGGCGCACAAGCAGCACCGCGAGACGCGATAAACGGAAGGAGCGCTTTCGTTCGCCACGCCCTAGGGCTGTAGCTCAATTGGTAGAGCAGCGGTCTCCAAAACCGCAGGTTGCAGGTTCGAGTCCTGTCGGCCCTGCCCAGTGGTGAAACGAAAGCGCAGGATCACGGGGGCGTCGCCGACTGGCACGCCCCCATCGACTGTACAGAACCGGATGGTTTTTGCTGATCCGGAGAGGACGGCAACCAGATGAGTACGCAACGGCCGACAGCCACCAAAGCGCCAACTGTGCCGCCGCTGAGCCGCTCGGAGGCTGCGCGCCCGCCCAAGCCGGTGCTGCAGCCAGAAGTTCCGGAATCGGAACGGAGTGCGTACCGGAGCAAACTGGACCAGTTCAAGCGCTGGTGGCAAGACACCATCGCCGAGTTGAAGAAGGTTTCATGGCCCGACCGCGAGACCACAAAGAATCTGACGCTGGTGGTCATCGCGATCTCAATCGTGTTGGGCGCATTGCTCGGCGCGATCGACTGGCTTATGCAGCAGATCTTCGCAGCGATTTAGCCCTCTTGTCCGTCCAGCCGATCATGCGAGGAGCGCACTGACATGGCAAGAGTCACACTTCGAGAACGACTCCTTGCGAAACGCGCCTCGGAAGCGGGGCTGCCGGCAGAAGTGCCGGACGGCAAGTGGTATGTCCTGCATACGTATTCCGGATACGAGAACAAGGTCCGTAAGTCGATTGAAACACGCATTGATGCTCTGGACCTGACAGACCGCGTCTACGAGATCGTGGTTCCGACGCAGGACGAAATCGAAATCCGCTCAGGACAGCGCCACACCGTCCAGAAGAAGGTGTTCCCTGGCTACGTGCTGGTGCGAATGGAGATGGACGACGACACCTGGTATGCCCTGCGCAACACGCCAGGCGTGACCGGGTTTGTGAACATCAACAACGTGCCAATCCCACTGCCGGACGCTGAAGTGCAAGGAATCCTGAAGGGGATGACCGCCGAAGCGCCAAAGGTGAAGGTCTCCTTCGCGGTTGGCGACACGGTGCGCATCACCGATGGTCCATTTGCGGATTTCCGGGGCGAGATTGACGAAATCAACCAGGAGAAGGGCAAAATCCGCGTCCTGGTTTCGTTCTTCGGCCGCGAAACGCCGGTGGAGCTCGACTTCCTGCAGGCGGAGCGCGAAACCTAGGATCGTCGGAGGGCCGCCAGGGAATGAAGAATGGCGGCCTTGAGTTGTGACATGAGGAGTTAGCAACGTGGCCAAGCGTGTCAAAGGGTATGTGAAGCTCGCAATCACCGCCGGCAAGGCGACGCCGGCTCCACCGATTGGTCCGGCCCTGGGCCAGCACGGTGTGGCGATCATGGACTTCGTCAAGCAGTACAACGAGCGCACCCAGGCCCAGGCCGGGCAGATCATTCCGGTTGTGATCACGGTCTATGAAGACCGCTCGTTCACCTTCGTGACGAAGACCCCGCCAGCCGCAGACCTGCTGCGCCGTGCAGCGGGCGTTGAGCGCGGTTCCGGAAAGCCGAACCTGTCCAAGGTGGGCAAGGTCAGCCCGGATCAGGTGCGCGAGATTGCCGAGCTGAAGATGAAGGACCTGAACGCCGTCGATCTCGCCGGCGCGATCAAGCAGGTCGAAGGCACCGCCCGCAGCATGGGCATTGAGGTTGTCGCGTAAGCTGGGAGTCCAGCTCGCAATTATGTGGGAGGGGCGAAGGCCCCGCTGGTACCACAGGAGGTTTCAGATGTCGAAGCACGGCAAGAAGTATGAGGCGGCTGCCGCCAAGGTTGATCCCGAAAAGCTGTACGCTGCCGACGAGGCGATCGCCCTGCTGAAGGAAATCTCGACCGCGAATTTCGATGAGACCGTCGAGATTCACGCTCGTCTCGGTATTGATCCGCGCCAGGCAGACCAGACAGTGCGCTCCACGGTTGTTCTCCCGGGCGGCACTGGCAAGACGGTGCGCGTGCTCGTGTTCGCCCAGGGTGAGGCAGAGCGCGTGGCGCGTGATGCCGGCGCCGATTATGTCGGTTCCGATGACCTCGTGCAGCAGATCAATGGTGGCTGGCTGGAGTTCGATGCCGCCGTGGCAATGGCGGACCAGATGGGCAAGGTCGGTGGCCTGGGCCGCATCCTCGGTCGCCGTGGCCTGATGCCGAACCCACGCTCCGGCACGGTGGTGCGCGAGGCTGCCGATCTTCCTGGCGTCCTCACGCAGCTCAAGGGTGGCCGGGTCGAGTTCCGCAATGACCGCACGGGAATTGTTCACGTCGCCATCGGCAAGAAGAGCTTCACTGACGAGCAGATCCGCGACAACGTGTACGCCTTCGTTGATGCACTGCAGCGTGCCAAGCCAAGTGGCGCGAAGGGTGTCTATCTGCGTACACTGACCCTTGCGAGTTCGATGTCGCCCGGCATTGCGCTGGACGTTCCCGCGCTGATTGCCGCCTCGGCTTCAGCTGCGTAACGATCTCGAAAGCCAGACGAATCAGCCCGGCCGCAGACAGTCGGCGTGGCGCGCAAGTGCCGCTTAATTCCCGACCGAGGCCCGGACGTGCTCTTAGAAGTCACGCACATGCGTGTCCTCCTGCGCCCCGGGTCCACCTGACCCGGGGTGTTTCGTTGGTGGAATGCCAACGAGGAAAGGAGGTGAGTACACGATGCCTACACCGCAGAAAGCGAAATCCATCGATGAGTTGACCGATCAACTCACGCGGGCCAAGTTGGTCATCGTCACGGACTACCGTGGCTTGAAGGTGACCGATTTGCAGACACTGCGCGGAAACCTGCGCACGTCTGGTGGCGAGTTCCACATTGCCAAGAACACGCTGACCAAGATCGCCGCTGGCAACGCTGGCGTAGAGGGTCTGGATGCGCACCTGGAAGGCCCGAGCGCCCTGGCGTTCGGCTTCGAGGACGCCGTGCAGACCGCGAAGACCGTATCGGACTTCGTACGGTCTTCCCGCGTCCTGGTGATCAAGGGCGGAGTCATGGACAACCGCCCGATCAGCGCCGCGGACGTGGAAGCCATTGCCACGCTGCCGTCCAAGGAGGAGCTGCAGGCCAGGTTGCTTGGCATGCTGGTTTCCCCGCTCACGCGCACGCTCGGGGTTCTTACAGGACCGTCGCGCTCGATGGCCTATCTGCTCAACGCGCGCGCGGAGCAGCTTGGTGGTGGCGCAGCCGCTGCCGACTAGATTTGCTTGCCGGCTGCGCTGGAGCGTGGGCTGGTTTATGTGACACATTCGCCGCTGAGCGGCGCTGAGGAGTACATCGTGGCTGATACGGAGCAGTTGATTTCCAGCCTGGAAGGCATGACCGTCCTCGAACTGAACTCGCTGGTCAAGGAGCTTGAGGAGCGCTGGGGCGTTTCCGCTGCTGCTCCTGTGGCTGTGGGCGTGGCCGGCGCTGGTGGTGGCGCTGCCGCCGCTGCTCCTGAGGAGGAGCAGACCGAGTTCGATGTCATCCTGACCGACATCGGAGCCAACAAGATCCAGGTCATCAAGGCGGTCCGCGAGCTGACCAGCCTCGGCCTCAAGGAGGCCAAGGACGTGGTTGACGGCGCGCCGAAGGCGGTCAAGCAGGCCGTCTCCAAGGACGAGGCCACCGCTGCCAAGGCGAAGCTGGAAGAGGCTGGCGCCAAGGCCGAGGTCAAGTAGGGTCTCTGTCCCAGAGATGCCCCTGCCAGCGGCGAAAGCTGCCGGCAGGGGCATTGTGTTTGCTTCGTGTGATTGACTTCCGGCCCGCGGGCTGCTAGAGTCCGCCGGCAGTGGAAGATTGCAACGACGCTGACCGGAGCGAGTAAGCGCCGTCAGGCGTGGGCAGAGCGAACCGGGGGTGGTGGAAGCCCGGAGCCCCGCTGGTGCTGAATGGGTCCGTGAGTCGCGCCTCAAACGGCCGGATGGCCAAGTAGGTGGCGCCGGCAGCTCCCCCGTTACCGGGAGACGCACGATCCCTGGTCCTGTGTGACCCGTCGTGCGGCTGAGTGGGCCACCGTAAACGGTGGTCAACGAGGGTGGTACCGCGGAATGGCATGTTTGCCTCCGTCCCTTTTTGGGATGGAGGTTTTTTGTGTTTGTCGCGATGCAGTGCAGAGACTGCGGGCAGGAGGGTGACATGGTCCAGGTGACGACGGCGGGGCCCACAAGACGGAACCTGTCCGGGCGCTGGGCGACCCAGCCCGCGCTTGAGGTGGTCGAAGCGATTGCGCGGCGAGAGCCGGGCGCGCGCGCGATCCCCATTTACCGCGAGGTGATGGCGGACCTGGAAACGCCGGTCAGCGCCTACCTGAAGCTGAAGGGTGACGGGCCGTCCTTCCTGCTCGAGAGCATTGAGGGCGGCGAGCGTCTCGCGCGCTATTCGTTCATTGGCGCGGACCCGATTGCGCTCCTGACCCTGCGTGATCACGTCGCCGTGACACAGTCCGGGGTGGGTACAAGCATCAGCGAGTACGACGACCCACTCATCCCGCTGCAAGAGATGGTCGCCCAGTTCCGCACGCCCACGAACCATGACCTGCCGCTGCCGCGCTTCTGCGGTGGCGCCGTGGGTTATCTCTCCTACGAGGCGGTGCGAGACTTCGAACCACGTGTTCCTTCGGCTCCGGGCGAGGGCCTCGGCTTGCCAGACGGGGTCTGGATGCTGACCGATGCGCTGCTGGTCTTTGACCACCTGGCCCGCACCATCAAGGCGGTGGCGCACGTGGTCCTGGATGGGCAGACGCCGCTGGAGGAGTCCTACCGGCTGGCGGAAGCGCGCATTGACGCCCTGATCGAGCGCATTCGCCGCCCGCAGCCGCCGATGCCACAGGGCGGAGAGACGCCGGAGATCCCGGCCGAGGAGCGGCAGGTCTCCAACACAGCGCGCGATCGCTACATGCTGATGGTGGATACAGCGCGGGAGTACATCAAGGCGGGTGACATCTTCCAGGTCGTCCTCTCGCAACGGGTGGATGTGGCAACACCCGTGCACCCGTTCACGATCTACCGCGCGCTGCGTACCGTGAATCCGTCGCCATACATGTTCTACCTGGACTTCCTGGATCACCAGATTGTGGGAGCTTCTCCTGAGTTGCTGGTGCGGTTGGAGGGCACGACCGTCGCGAATCACCCGATCGCGGGCACGCGCCCACGCGGCGCAACCGAAGCGGAGGACCAGGCGAACGCGGCTGATCTCCTGGCCGACCAGAAGGAGATCGCCGAGCACGTGATGCTGGTCGACCTGGGCCGCAACGACATTGGGCGGGTCTCCCGGCCCGGCACGGTGACGGTACCGAAGTTCATGGAGATCGAGCGGTACTCCCACGTCATGCACATTGTGAGCAACGTGGAAGGCGAGATCGCCGAGGATATGAGTGGGCTCGATGCCCTACGCGCCTGCTTCCCGGCTGGGACAGTCTCTGGCGCACCGAAGATCCGGGCGATGGAAATCATCGCCGAGCTGGAGACCGACCGGCGCGGTCCCTATGCGGGCGCGGCGGGCTACGTCGATTTCTCCGGTGGGATGGATACCGCCATTGCCTTGCGCACCATGATCGTCAAGGACGGAGTGGTGTCCATGCAGGCCGGTGGCGGCATCGTCGCCGACAGTACACCTGAGGGTGAATACAACGAATCGCTCCACAAGATGCGCGGCCCGCTGCGAGCCATCGAGCTCGCTGAGGACCTGGAACGCAGCGAACGCCAGCACGGAGGCCAGTCATGATCCTGTTGCTCGATAACTACGATTCCTTTACCTACAACCTGTACCAGGCATTGAGCGAGCTCGGCGCGGATGTCGTGGTCCACCGCAACGACCAGTTGACGGTTGCGGATGTGCAGCGGATGCTGCCATCGCTGGATGGCATCGTCGTCTCGCCGGGGCCATGCACGCCGCGGGAGGCGGGCATTTCGGTCGAGATGATTCGCGAACTGGCGGGTGGTGTCCCGATGCTCGGGGTTTGCCTCGGTCACCAGGCGGTTGGCGAGGCGTTTGGCGGCGTCGTGAAGCGCGCGCCAAACCTGATGCATGGCAAGACCTCGATGATCCACCATGATGGCAAGGGCATTTACGCCGGGCTGCCAAATCCGTTTCAGGCGACGCGGTATCACTCGCTGATCGTCGAGCAATCGTCGCTGCCGCCCGATCTCGAAGTGACGGCGTGGGCAGATGGCCTGGTCATGGGCGTGCGGCACAAGACGCTGCCGGTCGATGGCATCCAGTTCCACCCCGAATCGATCCTGACGCCGCACGGCAAGGACCTGCTGGCCAACTTCCTGGGCAGCGGCGGCCACCGTGCCGAGCGCGAACTGGCGATAGCCGCCACGTACGGATAGCCGAGAAAGGAACCATCTCCATGACTGGAGAGGCAAGCACGGATATTCGTGGCGCGATCAGGGCGATTGTTGAAGGTGAGACGCTGGACAGTACCGGCGCAGGCGCGGTGATGGACGCCATCATGAGCGGCGAGGTCACGCCAGCCCAGATCGGGGCGCTGGTCACCGCGCTGCGCATACGCGGTGAGACGGTGGAGGAGATCGCCGGGTTCGCTGGCGCCATGCGGCGGCACGCGCTGCGGGTGCATGTGGACCTGGACGAGAGCCCGGTGGTGGATACGTGCGGCACCGGAGGCGATTCCTCTGGCACCTTCAACATCTCCACGACTGCTTCTTTCGTCATCGCCGGAGCTGGCATCCGCGTGGCCAAACACGGCAACCGGTCAATGACCTCGAAATGCGGCTCTGCCGACCTGCTCGAAGGGCTGGGTGTCGTCATCGAACTGCCTCCCGAAGCGGTGGCGCAGTGTATTGACGACGTGGGCATCGGCTTCATGTTTGCGCAAGCGTTTCACCCGGCCATGCGCTTCGTGGGGCCGACCCGGCGCGAGATCGGCATTCGCACGGTCTTCAACATCCTCGGTCCCTTGACCAACCCGGCTGGCGCAAGGCACCAGTTGATCGGTGTTGGGCACCCGGGAATCGCGCACAAGTTGGCGAGTGCCCTGGCGGCGCTGGACAGTGAACATGCCGTGCTGGTGCACGCCGAAGAGGGCCTGGACGAACTGGGGCTCTCCGGGCAGTCCCTGGTGACGGAATACGACGTCCGGCAGGGCGAAGTTATCTCTTACGCAATTTCTCCAGAGGACGTCGGCTTGCAGACGGCTGCCACCGGAGCGCTCGCCGGGGGAGACCTGGCGGAAAACGTGCGGATCACGCTCGGTATCCTGAACGGCGAGAAGGGTCCACGCCGCGATGCCGTCCTCTTCAATGCGGGCGCGGGCATTTACGCGGCGAATGGCGCAGAGTCGATCGCGGAAGGGGTGGCCGTGGCGGAGAAGGCCATCGATGCTGGCAAGGCGCTGGCGGCCATGGAGCGGCTGGCGGCGCTTTCGCAGGACCTTGCCG
>JALYWD010000195.1 GCA_030852885.1 Chloroflexota bacterium
CCAGCGTCCACCACGACGGCCGCGGCACGGGCGAAGAGCGGGGTCCACGCCGGGTTGGTGAAGGGCGCCACCACGACATCGCCCGGCTGCACGCGGCCGAACTCGGCCGGGCCATGTACGAGGCGAACCGGGCCAGATGCGACTCCGGGACTGCCCGGGGCGCCATGGGCTATGGCGTCATCCGGGGGCGCGGTGGTAGAGACAGCCACTGGCGGCAGCATGGGGACGTGGCGGAGTGCTTCGCGTTTTGCACGACGCGCGGCAACCGCCGTACGAAGCTCCGCTTGCAGAGCGGACGAGGGCGGCCAGTTGACCGCGAGGCGTTCCAGATCTTCGAGCCGCAGGTGATAGATGTCATCGACATCGTCGAGGATGCCTGCTGCGACAAGCCGGTGGCCCATCTCCGCGAAAATCCGGCGTAGCACGGGAATGGGCGTGGTCAGGTAGAAGTGCGTGTCCTCGCGCAGGGGCGGGAACTGTCGTGCCTCGTCCAGGAGCCAGAGAAACGCCGCACGCATCGGCGGGAATTGCAGATCGGGGAGGGCCAGGATGGCATCCCGGTCTGCCTGCCAGGGCTCGGTCTTGTGCGTGGGCGATGCGTCTGACTGCGACATCGTCTTCAGCAGGCCCAGGACCGCTTCGGGCGCATCGCGCCAGGTTGGCTGGGAGACGAGCAGGGGACTGGCGAGTTCCCGATGACCGTACTGCGCCAGGAACGCCGCTAACGCCCGTTGAAACTCTTGCCCTTCTGCCGAGGCAGCGAGAGCGGACGAGATCGATGCGGCGTCTTGCGTGGCAAAGGTGGTGGCAAGGGCAGGGTTGGTGCGGATCGACGCGGCCAGAGCCTCGAGTTCGCGGTTGGCTTCGAGGGTCTTGTTGTCGATGCCAGAGAGCAATGGTCCGAAGCTCTCACCGCGATCAACCAGCTTCAACACGAGGCGCAGGCCCAGCAACGCGAGCAGCGTGCGCGGGAAGTAGCGCCGGCGCAGCTCCACGATCTGCATGGGAACGTCCAGGGCGACGGCGGTCATCTCCAGCAGATCGGCCCATGTGCGATTGCTCAGCTCCGCGGTGTCAAGCTCGTGAATCCTGGTCAGCGCGGACTGGAGAATCGGATCTACGCGCCAGGTGCGGGGATCGTGCTGGATCGCCAGGGCGATCAGGCGGAAAGGCAGCAGCACCAGATCGAGAGACGGGCGCAGAGATGGCATGCCATTGAACTGGGCAATGACGCCATCCTGCTCTTGCCACATTTCTTCCAGCGAGGGCACGCTGTTACCCAGCGGCACCATCCGCGCGATGGCTTTGCTGACGGCAGGTGTCCAGGTGGTGGCATCGAGGGGATAGGGGCGGATCTGGAAATATTCGCTGGGGCCTCGCGATTGGCCGCTGAAGAACCGGCTGGGCGGCGCTGGTAGGGCCGTGATGGGACGAGACTGCAGGATGAACGTCTCTCCGTTCGCCCAGGCCCATTCAATATCCTGTGGCGCCCCGAAGTGCGCGGCAATCTGTGCGCCGAGTTTCGCCAGGTGCTTGACCACAGCGGTGGGCACGGCTGGCGCGGAGTTATCAGCCGTGCTGACGTGCTCAATTCCTCCCGTGCTTGATTCCCTGATCTCGACCGAGTGGTCGCCACTCTGCTGCTCGATGACGCGCCATCCGAGGAGGCCACGTTGCAGGATGATGTGATCGGGGGTCACCAGCCCGCTCACGATCGCTTCTCCCAGGCCCGTGCTGGCGTCGATCACGGTCTGGTTTCGTGCGCCCGTGACCGGGTTGGCGGTGAACATCACCCCGGCAGCATCGGCAGCGACCATACGCTGTACCACGACCGCCAGCGCCACTGCCTCGCCAGCAAAGCCGCGCTGCTGGCGGTAGCTGATGGCCCGGTCTGACCAGAGCGAGCCCCAGCACTGCCGGATTGCCTTGAGCAACGCCACGTCGTCCCGGATGCCGAGAAGAGTGTCCTGCTGCCCGGCGAAGGCCGCGCCAGGGAGATCCTCGGCGGTGGCACTGGAGCGCACAGCGACGGAGCCACTTCCCATAGCGTGGTATGCCGCCAGGATGGGAGGTACCAGGTGCTCGGGGATTTCGGCGGTGGCGAAGGCCTGGCGGACGGCGGCCCCATCGCCCGTGGCAGCGGCTTGCTTCAACAAGGGCTCCAGGTCGTTCCCGGAAACCATGGCGTCATAGGCGCCCGTGGAAATGGCGAACCCGGGTGGAACGGGCATACCCATGGCGATCAACTCGCCGAGATTGGCCGCCTTGCCGCCAAAACCTGGCAGGTCACGTGCCCGCAGGTACCCGAGGTCAAGCACCACGGGCAGTGCGGACGCTCCCCGTGGCTGCGTGGCGACAACGTGCTCGCTCATAGCCCAGCACTGAGGGCTTCGGCCGGACCAGTGTCGGCGACAGCGGCATCTGCCGGCGTACGTCTGCCGGTCCGCAGCGGCACTTCCTTCAGGAAGAAGGAGACCAGCAGGGCCACGGAGACGAGCGGGATCGCGATCAGGAAGAGGTCATCCAGCGCATTGGTGAAGGCGTGCAGGACGGGGATACGGATGGCATCCGGCAACCGCTGGATGGCTTCGATGTTGTTCACATCCACCGCGCCTTGCTGTTGCGCGCCCTGGGCAACCGGGCCGAGTTGGTCAATCAGGTGTACCGCCAGCCGGTTGGACAGAATCGCTCCGAAGGCCGCCGCCCCGATGGTGCCGCCCATCTGGCGGAAGAAGGTGGTGGCGCTGGTGGCCACGCCGAGATCGCGGAACTCCACGGAGTTCTGGACCGCGGTGGTGATGGTCTGCATGGTGCAGCCGAGGCCAATGCCAAACGCGAGCTGAATCAGGCCCAACTGCAAGAAGGAGGTATCCACCTCGAGGCGGGAGAAGAAGAAGAGCGCCACCACCTGGATCGCCGCCCCGGCGATGGGAAATATCTTGTAGCGGCCGGTGCGCGTAATGGCGCGGCCTGAGGCAATCGACGAACCCAGCAGGCCCAGCACCATCGGCAGCATGGCCAGGCCGGACATGGTTGGCGTGAGGCCCTTCACGATCTGCAGGTAGAAGGGCAGGAAGATGATGGCCCCGAACATGGCGACGCCGGAGATAAACGTGTACAGGTTGCCAATGGCGAAGATCTCATTGCGGAAGAGGCGCATCGGGATAATCGGCTCTTCCGTGCGCATCTCGACGACCACGAAGAGCACGCCGAGCACGATGGCCGTCGCCAGTAGCGCCAGCGGGCCGAGTGCTGTCCAGCCGTACGCCTTGCCGGCCCAGTCCAGGT
>JALYWD010000200.1 GCA_030852885.1 Chloroflexota bacterium
TTTTCGACGATCACCGTCCCGCCGAGCAGGTAGCCCACCGAGAGCCCCAGCAGCGTCACCGCCGGGATGAGGGCATTACGCAGGACGTGGCTCGAGGTGACCGCCCGCTCACGCAACCCCTTGGCCCTCGCGGTGCGCACGTAGTCGGAACTCATGGTCTCCAGGATGCTGGTGCGCAGCGCACGGACCAGCATCGGGGTGATGCTGAGCGCGATGGTGAGTGCCGGCAGGAACAGGTGGTGCAGATGCTCGGGCCAGGTCTCGCCGTAGCCGGAGACCGGGAAGAGTTGCAGCTTGAGGCTGAAGTAGGTGAGGAAGATGATGCCCAGCCAGAAGGCAGGCATCACCAGCGTCACCATCAGGATCAGGCGTGACACCTGGTCGAAAATGCCGTCCTTGCGCAGCGCCGAGATGATGCCGAGCGGCAGGGAGATGACAATCATCAGCACAGTCGCGTACACGATCAGCGCCAGCGAGACTTCCAGCCGGTCGACCAGGAGCGGGGCGACGGGCACCTTGAACTTCAGTGACTCACCGAGATCCAGCCGCGCAACATCACCGACGTAGCGCAGATATTGCTCCCAGAGCGGCCGGTCCAGGCCCAGGGATTCACGCAGCGCCGCCAGCGATTCCGGCCGCGCCTGCATCCCCAGCATGGCGCTGGCAGGATCGCCGGGAATCAGTTGCAGCAGGCCGAAGACGACGAGAGTGACCCCCAGTAAGACGGGAATCATCTGGACCAGGCGGCGCGCAACGAACTGGCCGCGATTCATCACGTGTCCTCTGCTGAAAGCGAGGCGGGCGGCTGATGGAGTTCAGCCGCCCGCATGTTCCGTTGCTACTGCTCGATCCAGGTGGTCCGCCAGTCGAACTCGCCCGTGGGCGGGTGCCCGAAGTTGTGGACCTTGATCGTGGTGATGTCGAGGTATGGCCGATAGTAGAGCGCCAGCATCGGCGACTCTTCGTGGTAAATCTCCTGGATGCGGCGGTACATCTCATCGCGCCTGGCCGGGTCGGGCTCGGCCGCTCCGTCCCTGGCCAGCGTCTGCGCTTCCTCGTTCACCCAGCCGGTCTGGAACGCCTGGGAGCTTTCCGGCAGGATGGCGTAGGCCACCAGTTCGTCCGGGTCGATGATGTCGTTGGTCCAGTAGTTGGTCATCGCCTGGAAGTTCTGGTTGTTGTAGTCGTCGTTGAGCGTGGTGCCCTCGGTCGGGGTGATCGTGACCTCGACGCCGATCTGGCTCCACATGTCCTTCAACGCGGTCGCCAGCGTCTCCTCGTCCGGGCTGCCGCCGCGAATCTTCAGCTCCAGCGGGAAGCCTTCCGGGGTCGCGGACTGCGCCATCTCGGCCTTGGCGGCCTCGACATCGTAGGTGTAGGGCGTCAGCGCGTCATTCCAGTAGAGCGCGCCCTGGGGCATGAAGGACGTGGCTGGCACGCCGACCCCGAAGAGCACGACGTCGATCAGGGTCTGGCGGTCCGTGGCGTACTGCAACGCTCGCCGCGCATGCACGTCATTCAACGGCGCGTTGCGGGTGTTCATGGTGATGTACTGCGTCAGGGTGGATGGGAACTGGTAGACCTTCAGGTTCGGGTCCATCTGCAGTTCCGGCACGCGGCTGGAGGGGACATCCATCATGGCGTCCAGCTCGCCGCCCTGGAGCTGCAGGATGCGCGCGTTGTCATCCGGCACCACGGAGACCACCACACTGTCCAGCAGCGGCAGGCCCTCTTCCCAGTAGTTCGGGTTCTTGACCAGGGTCAGCGTCTCGCCGCGCTTCCACTCCTGGAGCGAGAAGGGGCCGGTTCCCATGGCGGTCTCGACGAGCGTCTCCTCGTTCCCTTCGGCGAACGCCTTCGAGATGATCGACATGTTGAACATCGCCACGTCGGAGAGGAACGGCGCCCACGGCTGTGCCAGCTCCACGACGACTGTGCTGGCGTCTGGGGCGCTGATGCCCTGCACCTGGCCATTTTCGTCGCGCTGGAGTGCTGTCAGCGTGAAGGTCCAGTGCTCGTCGGGGTCGTTGGCGGCGCGGATCCACGAGTAAATGACGTCATCCGATGTCATCGGCGTGCCATCGGAGAAGAGGACACCGTCCCGCAGGTGGAACGTGTAGGTAATGCCGTCGTCCGAGACCTTCCAGCTCTCGGCCAGGGCCGGTTCCAGGGTGATGCCATCTGGCGCCACCCGCACGAGCTGATCGTAGATGCTCATGAAGTACCAGATGTTGACGTTGCCGTCGTTCGTCACCGGATCGAGGTTGTTCGAGTCCGTTGACCGCCCGAAGCGCAACGTGCCGCCTGGCGTGGCATTGGTGAGGTCTGGCTCCATCGCCGCGATGGGGGTGCCGCCAACCGTGACCGTGATGGGGCTCCCGCTCTCGTCCTGGAACGCACGGGCCGTGTAGGTGCGGAAAATCGCGTCCCCGGTTGAGAGTGAAAGGCCGAGCGCGGCTGCCCGGAGGAGGAACGCCCGGCGGTCTATGCCGCCGTCATGCGCCTGCAGAGCGAGTGAGCCGATTTCCCGAGCACGCGAGGAACGATGTGCCACCGAAGCCTCCTGGGTAAATGTGCTGGCCGCCCGACGCGTTCCCCAGCCA
>JALYWD010000226.1 GCA_030852885.1 Chloroflexota bacterium
GAGATCGCCTGGCCCACGCGTGACGACCGCATCGATGTCCCGGTGGCTCTCCCGCACGAGGCATTTACCCAGGTCATTGCGGCTCTGGGCAAGCTCCATGCCGCCAGCGAGGGCCTGGCCACCACCAAGGGCGCACCCTCAGCAGCCCTCGGGTTGTTGCCTGGCGCGGTCGAGGCCGCACATCGACGGCAGGTGAGTGCCCTGCGCTCTCGGGCTCGCTTCGAGCCGGCCATCCAGCGTTGGCTCGCTACCGGCGAGCGTTTGCTCGCTACGGCAACCCCGGTGATCGAGCACGCCGCGGAGCAGGGAAACCTCTCCACCACGGTCCTGCACCTGGGAACGTGGCCGGCGCATGTACTGATCCAGGACGGGCGAGTCAGTGGCCTGCTCGGCTGGGAGCGCGCGTCCGTCGGTTCGCCGCTGCTTGACCTGGCGCAGGCCACGCTCCGCCTGCGCGGCTGGACCGATGATGCCGTCGAAACCACGGTCGGGTACTACAGCGATGTCCGGGATTTGACGCCGGAGGAGCGCCGCCTCTTCCCGGCGGTCGCGGCGCTGGACGTGGTAGCGACCACCGGGCGCTTGCTGGAACAAACCTTTCTCACCGGCAGCGAGGAGCGCCCGCCGCTCCCGCTCCGCGCCGCAGTCGAGATGATGATCCGCTCCATGAACGCCGTGGAGCGCAGCCTGCTCGGCCCAATCCAGCGCAAGAAGAAAGTTTGGGACTACAACCGGTCGCCCCAACGCCCGCGAGGAGGATCGTCCCGTGACCGACGTCGCTGACACTCTGCCCCTGACCAGCCAGACCTGCGTGGCCTGCCGCCGTGACGCGCCGCGCGTTACGGACGAGGAGATGGCCGCACTCCTGCCAGAAATCCCGGACTGGGATCTGCAGGACCACGACGGCGTGCCGCGCCTGGTGCGCACCTATCGCGTTCCGAACTTTCGCGATGCGGTGGCGCTCACGAACGCCATCGCTGACCTGGCAGAAGCAGAAGGGCATCACCCCGCGCTCCTGACGGAGTGGGGCAAGGTGACCGTGTCCTGGTGGACGCACAAGATCCGTGGCCTGCACCGCAACGATTTCATCATGGCGGCGAAGACGGACGCGCTCGTCGCGGAACGCTACCCGAGCGGGAACGACGCCACGACCTCGTAGCGCGCCCCACCCCTGTCAAGGTGGCTGCGCACGAGTTGCACCTCGCGCACCGGAACAGGCACTGGCGGTGGGGCAACAGCCGCGCCGGTCTCAGCGTTCACGAACTGCGTCTTGATGACCTCCGGCAGATCGCGCAGGCGCACGGTCTCGCTCGACTGGTTGCGCACCCGGCCCAGCGTAAGGTGCGGGTGGTAGACCTCGTCCCGCGCCCCAAACCCGAGTTCCGCGACGGTGGCATCGACCTGGGCAACCAGACGCTCCAGCCGGTGCACCGGGCCGTGCAAGCCCAACCAGAGCACGCGCGGATGCCGAAAGTTCGGGAACACTCCCAACGCCGCCGTGCGCAGGTCGAAGCCCTGCTCCACGTTCACCACCGGCGGCAGTGCCATGCGCAGCAACTCCGCGTGCTCTCGGTCCGATTCGCCCAGGAAGCGGATGGTCAGGTGCGCCATGTCCGGCTGCACCCAGCGCACCGGCCAGTCGAGCGCCGATAGCTCGGCGACCTGGTTGGCCAGCAGCGCCTGCACATCCGCCGCAAGCGGCACAGCCAGGAAGAGCCGCCAGGTGGCGTCAAGGGCATTGGGGTCAGGTGGGCGGACCTTGGGCGGGCGAGGGGTGCGTGGCGACATGACGGTAGTATATGGGGCGCAGCGCCAAACTCGGCGCTGCCGTCTCTGGCGACAAGGACTGACGCAAACATGACCACGGCGTTCCTGGGGCCTCGCGGTTCCTTCAGCGAAGAGGCGGCACTCATGCGCGCCACAGAGGCGGACACTCTCCCCCGGGTGTCCTTTCCCGCCGCCGTCGCTGCTGTGGAAACCGGCCTGGCCACGGAAGCTGTGCTGCCCATCGAGAACTCGATCGAGGGATCGGTCACGCGTAACCTTGACCTGCTCATCCACGAGACGCCGCTGCGCATTGCCGGCGAGCTCATGCTGCCCGTACGCCACTTCCTGGTGGTCCGCGAAGGCGTGACCTTGCAGGACATCACGGTCGTTTCTTCCCACCCGCAGGCGCTTGGTCAGTGCCGCCACTTCCTGGAACGTCACCTGCCGAACGCTGCTCAGGAGGCAACGCTGTCCACCTCCGGCGCTGTGCAGGAGGCCGCGGAAAGCACGGAAGGCAACCGGGCAGGGATTGGGCCGCTGCGTGCCGCGGAACTGTACGGTGGCGCTATCCTGGCCCATGACATCCAGGATCAACGCGGCAATGTCACCCGCTTCGTGGTCCT
>JALYWD010000242.1 GCA_030852885.1 Chloroflexota bacterium
ATGCGGCGGGCCTCAGCAATCTCGTCTGCCGAACACTGCGAAAAATCCTTCTTGCGCAGTTGCTCGCGGGCGCTGAAGAGCATGATGTCGTCGGGCTCGGCCTCGTACTCCTGCTCCTCGGCGACATTCTGCTCTTCCTCACCTTCGCTGATGTGGAAGATGTCCTTTTGGTCCTCGGTCCCCGATGGATCCTGCCGCTTCTCGGTCTTCTTCTTGCTGACATCGGGTAGCGGCGGTTCGCTGGGGATGTTATCTGGCACGAAGGGATCGAGCGGTACCGGCCTCGCACCAAGCAATTCTCGCCAGAAGCGGGAGAACTGGGCGTCGAAGATGGGGATTTGGTCGGGCCGCGTGACCAGGGTCGCCTT
This sequence comes from Chloroflexota bacterium, assembly GCA_030852885.1. Taxonomy (GTDB): domain Bacteria; phylum Chloroflexota; class Chloroflexia; order Thermomicrobiales; family UBA6265; genus JACCXM01. Next base: position 369 of record JALYWD010000242.1, read on the forward strand.
CGCCGCGTGGTAGATGTCCTCGTGGCGCCGCAGATCGAGGCCGGCCGTCGCATCCAGCATCGACATGATCTGGCCCGAGCCGACCGGAAGGCCGGCGGCGCGCAGGCGGCGGCCAAAGGTGAGCAGGTTTGCGCGAATGAGCGCCGGCCGCACCTCGGGCGGTTCGGCCACGGCGTCAGCGGTAATCAGTTCGGACATCAGAAGCCCAAATCCTAAATTGTCTGGATCAGGGCGCGCCCGATCAGATTCGCCGCGATGTCGCCACGCACGCTATCGACATCCTCCTGGTACTTCAGGATGACGCCGAGCGAGTCATCAACGGCCTCTTCATTCAAGTTCGTCGTGCCAAGGGCCAGCAGCGCCCGTGACCAGTCGAGCGTCTCCGCCATTCCCGGTGGCTTGAACAGATCGATACCGCGCAACCCCTGGGTAAAGGTCACGATCTGCTGCGCAAGCTTTTCCGGCGCTTCTGGCACGCGCGCCTTCAGGATCGCGTACTCCTTGTCGAAGTTCGGGAAATCGATCCAGTGGTAGAGGCAGCGCCGCTTCAGCGCGTCGTGGATTTCGCGCGTGCGGTTGGAGGTCAGGATCACCACCGGCACGTGCTCGGCGCGGATGGTGCCAATCTCGGGTACGGTCACCTGAAAGTCCGAAAGCAGTTCCAGGAGGAAGGCTTCCAGTTCCTGGTCAGCGCGGTCCACCTCGTCGATCAGCAGCACCGGGGCCTTGGTGTGCGAGGCGTCAATCGCCTGCAGCAGCGGGCGTTTGAGCAGGAACTCCTGGCTGAAGAGATCGTGCTGCACCGCCTCGCGGTCTGCGCCGCCCGTCGCTTCAATGGTGCGGAGGTACAGCATCTGGCGCGGGTAGTCCCACTCATAGATGGCGGTGGCGGCATCCAGCCCTTCATAGCACTGCAGGCGAATGAGCGGGGTATCGAGCAGGTCCGCGAGGACCTTGGCGATTTCGGTCTTGCCGACGCCAGCTTCGCCCTCCAGCAGGAGCGGCTTGCCCAGCTTCAGGGTCAGGAAGAGGGTGGTCGCCAGCCCACGTTCGGCAACATAGCGTTGCTGGCGCAGGCCGCGCTCCAGGTCATCGACCGTCGAGAACGCCGCTCCGGCCGATGCGGTGGCCTGCCGTTCGGTTGTGCTGCTCAATGCGAGAACCATCCTTGTCGCTTACGTTCATTGCGCACTCTGCATAAAGTATCTAACGGAACGAGCGCGCTGTCACCGGGCGCGCTACGAATGCGGGCGCGCCCGGTCCAGAAACTGCGCCACTACGCCTTTGGCGCCTCGGGCCAGCGGCCGTACCAGTCGAACGGCGTGGGGTTGAGGTTTACTACCACGTTCTTGGTCTGGGTGTAGAGGTCCATGACGTGGCGGCTCAGCTCGCGGCCGATGCCGCTCTGCTTGTACCCGCCAAATGGCGCCTCGGGTGGGTTGACGGTGGGGTAGTTAATGCTGACGTTGCCAGCCTGGATGCGGCGCGCCAGCGTATGCGCCCGCTTGATGTCATTTGTCCAGATCGTGGCCGCCAGGCCGTAGATGGTGGAGTTGGCGTTCGCCACCATCTCATCTTCGGTCTTGAACGGGATGACAGCCAGGACCGGGCCAAACACCTCTTCCTGCGCCAGGTGCATGTCCTGCCGCACGCCGTCGAAGATGGTCGGGGCCAGGAAGTTGCCAGCAGCCAGGTCGCCCTCAGCGATGCGGCGGCCGCCGGCTACCAGCTCTGCACCCTCGCTCGCGGCCCGCTCACAGTAGTGCAGGATGCGGTTGGCCTGGGTGGGCGAGATGACCGGTCCCATCTGGGTCTCGTGGAGCAGCGGATCGCCGACCCGGATCTTCTGCGCCTTGGCCACGAACTCGCTCAGGAATGTCTCGTGAATATCCTCGTGCAGGAAGAGCCGGGTGCGGGCGGTGCAGCGCTGGCCTGCGTTCGTGAAGATGGCGAAGAGTGAGCCATCCACCGCCTCATCCAGATTGGCGTCCGGGAAGACGATATTCGGGCTCTTACCACCCAGCTCCAGGGTGACCTTCTTGATGGTTCCGGCCGCGAGTTCCATGATGCGGCGGCCGGTAGCGGTCTCGCCCGTGAACGCAACCTTGTCCACGCCGGGGTGCGCGGCGAGCGCCTCGCCAACCTCCTTGCCGGGGCCGGTGAGCACGTTGACAACACCGTCGGGTATCCCGGCCTCGCGGCAGATTTCACCCAGCATGACGGCGGTGATCGGAGTGGCGCTGGCCGGCTTCAGGATCAGCGTGTTGCCAGCGGCCAGGGCGGGCGCCAGCTTCCAGGCGGCCATCAGGAGCGGAAAGTTCCAGGGCACGATCTGCGCGCAGACGCCAACGGGTTCCTTGAGGGTGTAGTCCAGCAGCGGGCCATTCATCGGAATCTGCTCGCCCCACAGTTGCGTGGCTTGCCCGGCGTAGTACTCGAAGCAATTGGCGGACGCTGTGACGTCTCCGCGCGACTCGACAATGATCTTGCCGCAGTTGATCGTCTCCATCTGAGCGATCTCCGGCAGGCGATCACGCAGGAGGTTGGCCACCTTGTGCAGGATGCGCTGCCGCTCCAGCGGCGTCATGCGCGGCCAGGGGCCTGCATCGAAGGCACGGCGAGCGGCGGCGACGGCGCGGTCAACATCCTCCAGGCCAGCCTTCGCCATGCGGCCCACGACCTGGTTCGTGGTGGGGCTCACGGTATCGAACGTCACGCCAGACGCCGCCGGCACGTTCTCGCCGCCGATAATGAGCGAGTAGTCCTTGACGTCTGTCTGTGGTGCGGCCGTCGCTGCCATGTGCAAGGGTCTCCTGACTGCGATACGGGTGGGCGCGGTCCAGGCCTGACCGGCGGACGCAGGGAACTGCATCGTGTCATGCTTGGCAGGGAATCTGCCTCAAGAATCCCATGCCCGCGCGTATTCTCAGCCCGCAACCATAGCACGGTGCTCCGGCGCTTCCGCTGGCGGATGCTTGACGAGAGGAGCGAAGCTTGTCGATTTACGCGCAAGGTGAGTTCGACGCCTACGTCGAGTCTCTGACGGGCGGTAAGGCCATGGATCAGTGGGAGTCGCGCATCGCCAAGGCGGGGGACAAGGTCTTCGCCACGCTTGGAGGGGCGCAGGCGGACGCGCCTCATATTGTCGTCAAGGTCGATCCCGGTGAGTTCGACTTCCTGACGACGTTGCGGGGTGTGACGCAGGCACGCTACTTCGCGAAGGGCCACTGGGTCGCCATCCTCGAAGGCAGCGCCATGCCAGACGATGAAGTTCGCGCCCGCATTGCGGATTCCTGGGCGCTGGTCGCCGCCAAACTGACGAAGAAGGCGCGTGCGGAACTCGGGATCACTTTGCCGCCGGCAGGTGATCTGAGGCAGGAGGATTCCGGCGACGCAGTGAAGTAAACTACCGGGTGCACCTCCGCCGGGGTGGCGAAATGGCAGACGCATCGCACTCAAAATGCGACGGGGGTGACCCGTGCGGGTTCGAATCCCGCTCCCGGCACCAATCACTGACCAACTGAATGTGGGAACTCTCGGGCCATACCGGGCGGGGGCAGGCAAGCAGGTGCGTGATTGCTCCTGCGTCTTGCGCTAGACGTCATTGCCTGCTTGTGGGCCGTCCTGGAGAGGCTCGGCCCGGTCCAGAACTGCAACCGCTGTGATTACCGCCAGCTCAATGGCGGCGAGGCCACGGAGGAGACGCGCGCGCTCGTCTTCGTCGATACCGGCCGAGCGTGCCACAGATCGGGTCAACAACTGAGCCCGGCCGCGAATGGTTGCCAGGGGATTCAAGAGATCGTGGCGCAACAGATCAAAGGCATCAGCCGGCAGTCCATGATGCTGATTGTTCGATTTCGACATACAGCGTCTCGTCCTGCGGGGCTAGCGACCATTGCGAAGCGGCATGCAAGGTTCAGGCCCGGGATTCTCGAGCAATGTGCGCTGAGCAACGATAGATCTCTCCTGAAGAGACGTGCGGGCGACCAATAGCTTGCCAATGACGAAACCGGGCCATGCCGCGCGTCGTTTACGCAAGCAGAGGGAATGACCGTGCCCGAAGGGAGATTGAGCGTGAAGCGACTTCTGGCAGCATTGAGCGTGGGCCTGATCCTTGCCGGTGGAACGCAGAGCACCTACGCGCAGACCACAACCGAGAATGTCACCGCCACCGACGGCGATGCGGCCATCCGTGGTACAGGCGATGCCTCAGCAGCGCCGGGCAATGTCACGCGGGGAGGCGGGGCAGCGTTGCTCGGCCCGGACGGCACGTATCGTGTCTCTGATGCGCCGCCCCCAAGCATTTCCGCGACGAACAGCAACACGCCTCCGGTAATCAACGTCAGTGAAGGCGGGTATGTGCCGGAGCCCGTCTACGACACCGGGTACGTTGATGACACCTACGTCGCCGAGGACACCTATGTCCCGGAAGACACCTACATTCCTGAAGAGACCTACGCGCCAGCGGACACCACCACGGTTGCCACGGAAGCCGACCACGATGGCGACAACGCCCTCGACGCCCGTGAGCTGGAGATGGGGCTGGACCCATACAACGCTGACACCGATGGCGATGGGGTAGCGGACGGCGACGAACTCGACATCTACAACACTGATCCATTCAACTGGGATACAGACGGGGATGGCATCTCCGACGGCGAGGAACTCTTCGGTCTCCAGACCGATCCCCTGACCTGGACCCCTGCGTAAGAAGCGGACCGCGGAGACGAGACGATCAGCGTAGACAGGGCTGACAGCGAAACGATCTCCTGATCGCGAAACTCCTCTAAACCAGAGCTAACGTCCTTGAAACTCCCGGACAAGAACAATGAGCCCGCCGGATGCGTATCCGGCGGGCTCGTCGGGTTTCCGCGAATCAGTGCCGGGATGCCTGTTGTCTCAAAAAACAGGCGGAAGAACACGCATCTTGCCCGCCCTGTTTTTCGTCTCCCGCGCAGCGGAAACCTGTGGTTAGATCACTCCGGTTGTGAACGTTGGTGGAACAGAGGGGGAATTCGTGGGCCGTACTCCCGTGGGTCAGGTTCAGACGGTCTTGGGGCCGATTGCGCCGGAGCAGCTTGGCGTCTGCATGTCACATGAGCATCTCATCGTGGACTCGTGGGCCATGTGGCAGGTACCGAACTACTCGTTGATCGTGGATGACGTCGAACTCGTCACCGACGAAGTGCAGATGTACCGCGACGCGGGCGGAAACTCGATCGTGGATGTCACCAACATCGGCCTGGGGCGGAACCCGGTTGCCCTGCAGCAGATTTCCCGCGCTACCGGCGTGCAGGTGGTCATGGGGACCGGGTGGTACCGGGAGCGGTCGTACCCCACCTACATCCAGGAGAAGAATGCCAACGAACTCGCCGACATGATGGTTGCCGAGATCGAAGTAGGCGTCGATGGCACGGATATCAAGGCGGGCATCATCGGCGAAATCGGGACGGAGCGCGGGTTCATCACCCCGGCACAGGAGCGGGTTTTCCGGGCCTCGGCGCGCGCTCATCTGCGCACTGGCGCGCCGCTGTGCACGCACACGACGCACTGGGGTGAGCTTGCGCTGGAGCAGCTTGACTTGCTCGCGGAGGAAGGCGTTGACCCACGCAACGTGATCATCAGCCACCTGGGAGATCGCCGCAGCATCGACTTCTTCATCCCCATCGCCGAGCGGGGAGCGTTCCTGGGGATCGACAACATCGGGTATCTCGACTACCAGCGCGAGGACCGGCGGGCCCAGAACGTCATCGAGCTCATGCAGGCCGGGTTCCGGTCCCAGATCCTGCTCTCCATGGACATCGCGACGATCAACGACTTGCACTGGTACGGTGGCAAGGGATTCGACTACCTGCTGCTGACGTTCATCCCGCTGCTGAAGTCCCTCGGCGCGACCGACGAGGATGTTCACGCCATGATGGTCGAGAACCCGCAGCGCGCCTTCGCGTTCACCGAGCCGCGAAGCTGACCGCCAGTGCTTGCCACTGCGTGCGGGCCAGACGTGCGCCTGTATCTTGCGCAATAGGCTGAAGGGATATCCGTTGTCAGCTTCTGTTTTCAATCAATGGAATGTGCGGCCGGTCATCAATGGAGTCGGCCCTGCCACCCGGCTGGGTGGCTCGGTCATGGAGCCGGCCGTTCTGGAGGCCATGGCGGATGCGGCCAGTCACTACGTCAAGATCGACGAACTCCAGGACGCGGCCAGCAAGGTGATTGCGGAGATCACCGGCGCTGAGGCCGGGTACGTCACCTGCGGGGCCGCGGCCGGGCTCGCGCTGGCGACGGCCGCGTGCATGACCGGGCTGGACCCGGAAAAGATGAACCGTCTCCCGGATACCACGGGCATGCGTAATGAGGTAATCATCCACCGTGCCCACCGCTATGACTACGACCACGCGCTGCGGTCAGTGGGCGCATCACTGGTAGAGATTGGCTTCCCGGACGCCATTTTCCCCTACGAACTGGAACGCGCCATCACCGACAGGACGGCGGCGGTCGCCTACTTCCCGACGCCAAACCGGCCGGCACTGCCGCTCCCACTGGTGGTCGAAATCGCCCACCGCGCTGGGGTGCCCGTCATTGTCGACGCCGCGCTGGAGGTCCCTCCCGTCGCCAACTTCCGCACCTTCACCGAGATGGGCGCGGACCTGGTGGTCTTCAGCGGCGGCAAAGCGATCCAGGGCCCGCAGGCGTCTGGATTCATCGCTGGCCGCGCGGATCTGATCCGGGCAATCGGCTTCCAGAACCAGGACATGGACGTCCACCCCGAGACCTGGACCTATCGGGGCATGATTGCCGCCGGCGAGATCACCGGCGCGCCGCACCATGGCATCGGCCGCCAGATGAAGGTGGGGAAGGAAGAGATCGTCGGCCTGCTTGTGGCTCTGCAGCGCTACATGGAGCGGGACCACGCCGCGGACCACGCGGCATGGGAATGTCGAATGCACACACTGCGTGATGGGCTGGCGGGTATTCCAGGCGTCACGGTCGAGGTCGTAGGCGCGTTCTCGAAGGCGGGCGCGGTGCCATGTGCGGTCATCCGGATCGACGAGGATGCTACGGGGATCACGGCGTACCGGATGTTGGAGGAGTTGCAGGAGGGTGAGCCGCGCATCTTCCTGAACGAAGAGCGGGCCTGGCAGGGCATCATCGGCGCAAATCCGATGTGCCTCGGTGATGATGACATGCCAAAGATCGTCTCACGGTTCCGCGAGATCATCTCGGGCTGAACTACACGACCGGGCCGTGAGGCAAACGCCTCACGGCCCGGATTGCCGGTCGTGACTCCGGTCAGGCAGCGCTCTGGTAGGGCGCGAGCACCAGCGGGGCGCCCGCCGGCGGCTTCGCCAGGTCGATGGCGAAGTACTTGAGGAAGGCATCATGGAACGTGGCGAACTGGAAGCCCGTCATGATGTCCAGGAAGACCTCGTTGCAGAATCTCAGCCACCGTGCGTCGCCCGGCGCCACCGCCGCTGAGTAGTTGTGCGTGGCCCAGGTGTCGGCCGCGTACTTGTACTTCTCCGGGTCCTGCGCCACCATCCACTGCGCGGTGGAGAAGTCGGCCATCATGGCGTCAGCGCGGCCGGCTTCCAGCGCCAGCACGGTGTTCGCCACGGAGTCGTACTGGTCGATCACCGCGTCCGCGATGCCTTCATGCACAACCTCTTCGATGTGGGGGTTCTGCAACGCGGAGACCTTGATCCCCTTGCCCTGCACATCCGCCAGCGTGTTGTATTGCGAATCCTGCAGCATGAGGATGGTCACTGCCTCGCGGTAGTACGGGATCGTGAAATCGACCAATTGGGCGCGGGCCGCAGTCACGCTCATGAACTGAATGGTGATGTCCACCTTGTCCGCTGCCAGGTTCGGAATGCGGGCATCAGCGGCCTGCGTGACGAATTCAACCTGCGCGGGGTCGCCGAACAGCGCGTTGGCCAGCATGTGGCCCATTTCGATGTCCATGCCCACGAGTTGACCGTCGGCGTCTTCGAAGTGCCATGGCGGCGTGCTGCTTCCAGTCCCCACAATGACGGTACCGCGGTCCAGGACCGTCTTCAGCCGCCCTGAGGCATCACCCTCCTGGGCAAGTGCGCGGAACTCGGAAAATCCGAAGGCGGCAGCAGTTCCCGCCAGACCGGCTCCCCCGGTGACAAATAGCCGTCGACTCGATGGTCCGAACATAATGTCCTCTCCCTGCGTATGGCTGCGTGAGTGGATCGGGAATCTTATGCTTCGGGACGTGTCCCTCCTCGCGCAAAACGAGTGCACGACACCCCGCTGCGAGCTTTCGCTGCAAGCGAAGCGCCGCACGGTACGTTTCTCTACGCTGAAACTGGGAGCTGTCCAGGCTCGTGTCCGTAAGGTGAGCCTACGTGTGCTCGCCAAAGCTGTCAATACGCCGCATTGCAACGGGACGTGCGTTTTCTGACTTTGCGTCTGGCGACGAAGGTGCAGTTGCGCCACGTCGCGCGCTGTGGTTTGATGACGCCTCTTTCACGGTATCAAGGGTGATCAGGGGCGGCCTCGGCGGCATGATGGCTGCCGGTGGCGCGGAGAGCGCGGATGACGATCGACCCGGCTGCGCAGCCGCAGCCGCTGGCAACCGAGCAAGGAAACGTGACTCCAATCCTGGAGATGGCCCACATCTCCAAGAGCTTCGGTGGCACCCAGGCGCTGGAAGATGTGTCGCTCCAGCTTTACAGCGGCGAAATCCACGCGCTGTTGGGTGAGAACGGCGCCGGAAAATCGACCCTGATCAAGATCATGACCGGTATTCAGCAGCAGGATGCCGGTGACATGCGGTTCGATGGACGGCAGGTCCGCGTCGCCTCTTCGCAGGATGCGCAGCGGCTCGGCGTGGCTGCGATCTACCAGGAGCCGATGATCTTCCCGGACCTTTCGGTGGCGGAGAACATCTTTATCGGCCACACCAACCGGGGCAAGATCGTTGATCGCCGCCGGATGGAGCGGGAAGCCGAAGCCGTTCTGGCGCGGCTCGATGTCAAGCTGGATGTGGGAGAGCCTGCCCGCGGTCTGACGCTTGCCGAGCAGCAGACCGTTGAGATCGCCAAGGCCATCTCCCTTGATGTCCGGGTGCTGATCATGGACGAGCCGACCGCCTCACTCTCCGCGCATGAGGTGCGCAGGCTCTTCCGCATTGTGGCCAGTCTCAAGCGGCAAGGCGTCGCGGTCCTGTTCATTTCTCACCGCATGGAAGAAGTGTTCGAGATCTCGGACACCATCACCGTGCTGCGCGATGGCCGGTGGATATCAACCATGCCGCGCGCCGAGATGACGCCAGCGCTGGCGATCCGCCAGATGGTCGGGCGGGAGGTCAAGGAACTCTTCCACCGCGAGCGGCGTGCGCCAGGAGCTGTCCGTCTCTCCGTGCGCGACCTTTCGCGTGAGGGGCGTTTCCGCAATGTGTCGTTTGACCTGCGTGCCGGAGAGGTGCTTGGCTTTGCCGGCCTCGTTGGCGCAGGGCGCACCGATGTTGGGCTGGCGCTGTTCGGCGTCGCTCCGGCGAATGAAGGCGTCATCGAGCTGGACGGCAAGGCCGTGACCATCAGCAGCCCGCGCGCGGCAATGGAACTGGGGATCGCCTACAGCACCGAGGACCGGAGGCAACTGGGCCTCATTCTGCCTTTGTCGATCACCTCCAATATCACGTTGCCATCACTTCCACGCTTCCTGAGCAGGACTGGGCTGGTCAAGCGGCAGGCCGAGCGATCCACCGCCGAGGAGTTCAAGGAACGGCTGCGCATCCGTACGCCATCGGTTGACGCGCCGACCGGTTCGCTCTCCGGCGGGAATCAGCAGAAGGTCGTCATAAGCAAGTGGCTGGAAACGAACCCCCAGGTGCTGATCCTCGATGAACCCACGCGCGGCATTGATGTCGGCGCGAAGGTCGAAGTGCATCAATTGATCGATGAGTTGGCGTCCAGGGGCATGGCCATCATCATGATCAGCTCCGACATGCCGGAAGTGTTGGCCATGAGTGACCGTGTGCTGGTGATGCGCGAAGGGCGGCAAATGGCGATCTTCGATCAGCGGGACGCGACGCAGGAGCGCGTGCTTGCCGCGGCGATGGGGCAGTCTGAAGAGGGACTCTCCGCGAATCTGGACCTGGAGGCTGCCCAGGCGATGGCCACGGTAGGCGCCGCAAGCAGTGGCGACACGATCGCATCGGGAGCCAATCGTGAGTAGTGCCCTGCTGCGGCGCATCCGGCCAGAGCAGTTCCGGGAAGTGATTCTCTTCCTGGTGGTCATTGGGCTGTTGGTGTTCTTCTCGTTCCAGATTGAGGACTACTTCAATGCCCGCAGCGTCAACCGCCTGACTACGGGCCTGGCGATTCCGCTGGTGGTGGCGGTTGGGCAGGTGCTCGTTGTCCTGACGCGGAACATCGACTTGTCGGTATCCTCCGTCTGCGGGTTGTCCGC
>JALYWD010000253.1 GCA_030852885.1 Chloroflexota bacterium
ATCCAGAAGCGGGTGGTCGCCGAGGACCGGGTGCTGGAGGTGCCGGTCACCGAAGAGCAGATCCGGGTCGAGCGGCGAGTGGTGGACCGGCCAGCGGACGCGGTCGATGCCGACGCCTTCGAGGAGATCGTCATCGAGGTGCCGCTGACGGCCGAAGAGGTGGAGCTGCGCAAGCAGGCCCGGGTGAATGAAGAGGTGGTGGTCAGCAAGGAAGCGGTCCAGCACACCGAGCAGGTCCGGGGCACCGTCCGCCGCGAAGAGGTGGATGTCATCGACGACGCCGGGACCACCGGGTTGATCAACGAAACCGATTCACGCATTTAAGGAGGTCGCAATGGATCTACCCCCAGCGTCTGATCGTCCCGTCCGTCCTGTCGCGCCTCCTGCCACGGTCGTGGTTGACGAAGCTCTCATTCCGCGCCACGTCCTTCCGGTACGCAACCGGGTGCAGTGGGGGCCAGTTGTGGCTGGTGTCCTGGCCGCCATCGTCGTGTTTCTGCTCCTGACGATCCTGGGGATCGCGTTGGGTGCGTCGGTGCTCGATCCGGCGAACACCGCCGGCGAGATCGGCACCTGGGCAGCAGTCTGGGGCGCCATCACCGCCATTGTGTCGTTCCTCATCGGTGGCTGGATTGCAGCGCGGGCCGCTGTTGTTGAAGGGACCTTTGCCGGATTGCTCAATGGCGTAACGGTCGGCATCGCCGGCTTGCTGCTCATCATCTGGCTCACCGCCAGTGGCCTGGGCAATCTTTTCGGCACCATTGGCACCACGGTCGGCAGCGTGCTCAATGTCGCCGCTTCGGTAGCGCCGGCGGCGGGCGACGCGGCAAACGTCAATCCGGAGCAGGCAGGGAACCAGGTCGAGCAAGCCACCGGCATTGACGTTGATAACCCGGAAGCCGCGGCAACCGCGGTGGTGGGGCAGGTTGAGCAAGTCACCGAGCAGGCGCAGTCTACGCTGCAGCAGGCAGACAATCCGCAGACCTTTGAGGCGGTGCGCAATGGCGCATTCGGCACCTTCCTGATCCTGCTCGTCCCGCTGATCGCCAGTGCTGTCGGCGGTTGGCTCGGCAAGTATCAGCGTGAGGATCTGGTCCAGGAACGCGTCGTGTAACGTCCGGAATCCAGAAGGCGCCAGCAACCTCCTGGTGCCGAGTGCAGGTCTCCGTGCTCATACAACGAGCAGCCGGACGCCCCAGAGGGGCTACGGGGCCACTGGCTTGATTCGCGAGCTATCAGGTAGAGCTGAACACGAAGGACGAAAGCACAGACGCTTTCGCCCTTCGTGTTTGCTGGAGGCACGGCCGGGCTCCCGGGCGGAGATTGCGAGATTCCACCCCGAAGGTGGGATCAGGTGTACTCGGGACCATTGATCGCGGCTGCGCCTCGTGCTCGCCGCTCATCTCCACGCTGGCCGTTCGGCCTCTGGCGATGGGTGCGCGGGATCAGGATCACCGCATAAGCCTGTACCGGCTACACAGGATCGAACACGCTCCGTCCTACCGTCGTGCCCTTGGCCAGCCGCCGTGGGCGCAAGCAACGCCGGGAGCCTGACCGATGATCTTACCCCTTGCGGGGATCTACCGAAGCTATATCGCCTGCCTGAACCGGCACGACCTGGCACATCTCGATCAGTTCGTTCGTGACGATGTTCAGTACAACGGCAAGGCGATTGGGTTGTCCGGGTATCGCGAGATGCTGAGCGACGACTTTCGGGCGATTCCCGACCTGCAATTCACCATCGCCCTGCTGGTCGTCGAGGATCCCGTCGTGGCCAGCCGGCTGGATTTCGATTGCACGCCGCAGGGCATGCTCCTCGGCCTCCCGGTCAACGGACGACGCGTCGCGTTTAGCGAGAACGTCTTCTACGAGTTCCGGGATGAGAAGATCTGGCGTGTCTGGTCAGTGATCGACAAGGGCGCTATCGAAGCCCAACTCTCAGCCTGATCGCTGCCGCCAGACCCTGCCGGAGGACCCATGTCCGAATCATTCACTATCGCTATTCCTGACGAGCGGCTCGTCACCATCCGTCGCAAGATCGAAGCCTTTGAGTGGCACACCGTGCCAGATGCCGGTGGGTGGCACTCGGGGGTTGGGCTCGCTGACCTGCGGCGCCTCGTGGACTATTGGCTGCATCACTACGATTGGCGAACCCACGAGCAGCGGCTCAACCGCCTGCCGCACTTCATGGCCGAGGTGCTCGGCGAACGGCTGCACTTCATTCATGCACGTGGCGACGGTTCGCAACCAGCCGTGCTCCTGCTGCACGGCTGGCCCGGATCATTCCTGGAGTTCGAGCAACTCATCGCTCCCCTGGTCGCAGACGGTCACGATGTCGTCGTCCCCTCGTTGCCGGGGTATGCCTTCTCGGGCCGCCCGCGCACCCCGATCGGCCCTCGCCGGGCGGCAGAATTGTTTCATCACCTCATGTCCGATCACCTGGGCGCCAGTCGCTACCTCGTGCAGGGGGGAGACTGGGGCGCCGGCATTGGGTCATGGCTTGCCCATGATCATCCAGAGGCCTGCCTGGGCCTGCACCTGAACATGATCGAAGTGGCGGCGGCAGATGCCGTGCCAACGACGGCCACGGAACTTGCCTGGGCCAGGCGGCGCGCGGAACTGGCCGACCTGGAAACGGGCTACGCGCACGAGCAGAGCACGCGGCCACAGACGCTGGGTGTAGGCCTGGCTGACAGCCCGGTCGGCGTCGCCGCATGGATCCTGGAGAAGTTTGGGGTCTGGGCTGACCTGCCGCGGTCTACCGACGGGAGCCCTGAGCTCTGGAACGTGTTTCCCGAGGATCTGCTCCTGACCAATATCATGCTCTACGTCGCCCCTGCTGCCTTCGTGACTTCCACCTGGATCTACCAGGGCGAACGGCTGGAGCGCTCGGCGCGCTTCGCGCCTGGCACGCGCGTCGTCGTGCCTACCGGGGTGGCGGCCTTCCCCGACCCGGTCTTCCCGCCTCCGCCGCGTTCGCATGCCGAGAAGTCGTACAACATTGTCCACTGGACCGACATGGCCGCCGGTGGCCACTTTGCCGCGCTGGAGCAGCCAGACATGCTGCTCGCCGACATGCGCGCGTTCTTCGCCACGCTGCGCTGACGGTGTTGTGAGGGTCCTGCTGCTCTGAGCGGCAGGGATTCCGTGTGATCCTGCGCGACAGCCCAGATATCGGACCGTGGTTGGCTCACATGCGGGGGGTTGGCGCTGCAGACCCTCGCCACGATGGACATGAAGAACCAGTCAGCGATCCCTGGATCGGTCCCTCCGCCTGTGAGGACTTCCAGAAGGCTACCCCGCCGCACTGCTACGGGTTTCCTGCCGTCGTCGTTCGCAATAGGGGAAGGTAATCGACTGGGGAGATTGCCTGAAAACCCACGCGTCAGCCCCGATGGCCGGGTCCAGCCGAGCCGCCGGGGCTCGCTTCCGCCCGGCTTCCACGACGAACCCCTCCGCATCCACAGGCGCAAGCACCAGGTGCGCCCCGCCAGCAAGAATCGCCCCGCGCTCCGAAGTACCCGAGATCCTCGGTCCAGGCCACATTCCCGGGAGTGAGCAGCGGCGGCGAGACAAGGTCAAGCGTGCCCTGCGTGCCGTTCATGATGACGACCTGCTCCGGCGGACAGCGCATACCGCACGTAATGCCGATGCATGTGGGTATCACTTCCCGCAACGGCGCGTATCCTGCCGGGCCTGAAACCAGCGTGCGTCCGCAGATTCTTGCGGACGATCCGGATCAGCGGCCACGTCCAAAGCGCGTAGGGGCATAGGTCGAGAGCGGGCCGGTCTGCTACGAACATCTGGCTGCCCCTCCCCTCGACACGCGCGAGTTGAGGCACCGCGTCGAGAACTGCGGGCGCAACCGTGCGAGGCTGTAGCGCTTGCCGACCGACGCCTGCACGGCTTCCGCCGCGTGAGTGCGGCTCATTGACGAGCCCCTGCGGCAGGATAAGCGACACCCATTTGGCGAAAGCACACGAGGATCAAGACGACGCGTGGCACGTCCTGTGGATAAGGAGACCCATACTCACCTGACGGGACAATCCGCCAACCACACGAATGCGCAACGAGGAGAGCAACACGGATGGGTATCGCGAATGGCACGGCGAAGGACACCAGCGCGAACTTCGTCCCCGTCTCCACGCAGGAAGATCTGGACCGGCTCCTCACCGCCTCAACGGAGCAACCGGTCGTGCTGTTCAAACATGACTACGCCTGTTCGATCAGCGTCCGCGCCTACTGGGATCTGGCAGCGGTCCCCGGCGAGGTCTCACTCATCGATGTCGAGCGACAGCGCGCGCTCTCTCAGGAGGTAGCGGCCCGGCTGGGCGTTACGCATGAGTCACCGCAGGTGATTGTTGTGCGCGACGGACAGGCAGTCTACGCCGCCTCGCACTGGGAAATCTCCCGGGAGGCCGTGACTCGCGCCGCCGGCCGGGCCGAACCCGGCGCGGATGACCAGGGGGGTGCGAGCGCGGATTGAGCAGGCCGGTCTGGCATCCGCGGTTGTCCGCTTCCAGGCTACGGAGATCCCGAGGCGGCAGGCTACTGCACCAACAACGCTGTGGCCTGCGGCCATAGACGCCTCCCCGTTGCCGCCGGCTGCTCTGGCGCACGGCCAGCCGCTCCAGGCTCCATTCGTCCCAGACCCGTGCTTGAGCGCGGTGACCGAGAGCGAACACGACGCCCACCAGGACCGCTCCGAACTCGTCATCGAGCCCATTCGCCAGTTGCCGATTCTGCTCACCGGGCGTCATTCCAACAGGAAGGGCGATCTGCGCTCCTGCTACAACGGCGGCCTCTGACTGACGGATCCGGGTTGGTTTTTGTTCGGGGTTTTCCGCATCTGCCAGGTGAACCTGCAAACACCGGAAAGCCGTGCGTTTTCGCGAGGGTCTCCGAGTCTAGCCATCAGTAATTGTTATCGACGCTACAAACTTCTGGTAGCCGTGAATACACCATCTCGCTACCAGGCTGTCGGCCTTGCATGAAATCTGCACTAGCAGCGTCGTCTCTCTCCAGCCGCCGCGGGTTTGCCTGTCCGGCGATATAGGGGAGCGTGGGGAAAGAGCCTCCGTGGCATTGTGGCAGTGCCAAATGCACCGAGCGCTCTCCGCGGCATATCAACGCATCGGCCCCGAGTAGTCCTCGAGGGCTCGGGAGTCTACATGCATGGCGCCATTGACCGTTGATCGAGTCATCGTACATGAGGACGTGAGCCGGACGGCCGAGGATGTCATCCTGAGCCGGGCGAACACGTTGCAGCGCGTGCTCACGCTGGTCGCGCAACAGGGCCAACAGGTGGAGCAAGCCGTTGCGGCGATGGTGCAGGCGCTGGGTGCGGGCAAACTCGTCCTCGCGTGTGGCAACGGCGGCAGCGCGGCGGATGCCCAGCATATGGTCGGCGAATTGGTTGGCCGGTTCCTGCGGGAACGTGAGCCTTGGCCAGCCATCGCCCTCACGACGGATTCCTCGATCCTGACATCAATTTCCAACGATTACGGATTTGACCAGGTCTTCCAGCGACAGGTGGCGGCATTTGGCCAACCCGGCGGGGTGTTCATCGGCTTCAGCACGAGCGGCGAATCGCGCAATGTCCTGAACGCCGCGCGCGAGGCACGGCGCCGGGGCATGCGAGTGATCGCCTTCACCGGGCAGGCGCCATCGTCGCTCGGTGACGCAGCGGAAATCGTGCTCTCCGTGCCAGTCGCCAGCACACCGCTCGTCCAGGAAGTGCATGCCGTTCTCCTCCATGTGGTTTGTGACATGGTTGAGACCGAACTTGCGGACCTTGGGCAGCGCGAGAGCGAGGCAACGGTCGCATGAAGCGGGCACTCTTCCTGGACCGCGATGGCACGCTCGTGGAGCCGCGCCACTACCCATCCAAACCCGCTGATCTCGTCCTGAGCGCAGGCATAGGCCCCAGCCTGCGGAGGTTTCAGGACGCCGGATGGGAACTCATCGTGGTGACCAATCAATCTGGACTGGCCCGTGGGTACTTCACGGAAGATGATCTGGGGAAGATGCACGCGTGGCTGCGAGAGATGCTGGGCGAATGGGGAGTCGAGTTGCACGCGATCCAGTTTTGCCCGCATCACATCGAGGGTGTCATCCCGCACCTGGCGGTTCCCTGCGACTGTCGCAAGCCCCAACCGGGGATGCTGCTCACGGCCGCGCGCGAGCGCGACATCGATCTCCCCCGGTCCTGGATGATCGGCGACATCCTCGATGACATCGAAGCAGGCAACCGCGCCGGCTGCCGCACCGCGCTGGTTGACCTGGGGTCGGAAGCGCTGCCCGCAAGCGACGTGCGCTGGCCGGACCTCGTGGCCCGCACCACCGCCCGGGCCCTGGAACAGATGGCCATTGCCGAAGGTCTGCAACCTGGCTCGTTGCCGCAAACTCGTTATCAGCCTGCTCGCTGGTCCCAAACGGCGGCGGTCACACGGTAAGGCTACCCATGCGTCAATTTCTCTCTGCCACTGAAACGGTTCAGGGATTCGCCGGGTTGCGTGCGCTCGTCATTGGCGACGCCATGCTCGATACGTGGCTGGAAGGCGATGCCATCCGCCTCTGCAAGGAAGCGCCGGTTCCCGTGGTGCGGGAGGTGAGCACTACCCACTGCCCGGGCGGAGCTGCGAACACCGCCGTCAACCTGGCTGCCTTTGGGGCGGATGTCGCGTACGTCGCGTTCATTGGACGTGATCAATCAGGCCAGCATCTGCGCGAGGCCTTCCACACCGCGGGCATCGATGATCGCCACCTGATCGAGGACGCGGGCGTGAGCACGCTGCACAAGGTGCGCGTGATCGCCAGCGGCCAGTACGTGGTGCGCTTCGACGAGGGCTCGACAGACGGCGTGTCATCGGGCAGCCGGCTGCAGATGCTGGAACGGATTGCCGCGCTCTATCCCCGGTGTGATCTGGTCGTGGTGTCGGACTACTGCCACGGCGCCATCTCTGACGAGGTGATCACGCTGCTGGGCGAGCTTCAGCAAAGCCATCCCTCGGTCCTCGTCATTGACTCCAAGACGGTCGCCCGCTTTGCGCACTGCCCGTCCACCATGGTAACGCCCAATCTCCAGGAGGCACGGCGAGCCGTGGAGCCAGACAGCGCGCCCGATCAGCCCGTTGACCTTGAGTTGGCCCACGAGATTGGACAGAAGCTGCGCGGCATGCTGCGCAGCTCCACTATCGCGGTCACGATGGCCGAACAGGGGGTGTTGCTGACCGGACCGGATGGCAAGCAGTCCCACGTGCCGTGCCACCCGGTTGCCCGCGCCAGTGATGTTGGCGCGGGCGATACGTTCACCGCCGCCACGGCTATGGCCCTCGCAGCAGGCGCCCTGACCGAGCAGGCCGTGCACATTGGGATCGATGCCGCATCGATTGCCATCACGCGCGGGAGAACCTCGACGGTTTCTGCGCAGGACCTCCTGCGCCGGGTAAGCCTGGCGGAAGCTACGCCGGTGAGGCCCCTCAAGGAGGTCGTGGCCCAACTGGAGATTGAGCGCTTCCACGGGAAGCGGATCGTGTTCACCAACGGCGTCTTCGATATCCTGCACGCCGGTCATGTCAACCTGCTGCGCCGTGCCAAGGCCCTCGGCGATGTCCTGGTGGTCGGCATCAACTCGGATGCGAGTACCAGGCGGCTCAAGGGCCCGCGACGGCCCGTCAACCGGGAGGCGGATCGCCTGGCGCTCGTGAGTGCGCTCGACGCGGTGGACTACGCGGTCATCTTCGAGGAAGACACACCGGCAGAGGTCATCCGGACAGTTCGGCCGCACGTCCACGTCAAGGGTGGCGACTACCAGGCGGACACCTTGCCCGAACTCGACGCGGTGCGCGAGGTCGGCGCCGAGATCGCCATTCTCTCCCTGGTCGAGGGGCGCAGTACGACCTCCCTCATTGACCGTATCGTGGCCACCGCCACGCTGCACACCACGGATCGCGTGGCATGACCGCGCCAGAATGGTTGGCGGCGAAGCGTGTCCTGGCGGCGCGGCTCGATAACCTGGGGGATGTGCTGGTCACGACGCCGGCGATCCACGCCATCCGCCAGTCGCTGCCGGACGCCAGCATCACGCTGCTCGCCAGCCGGGTTGGCGCGCAGGTGGGCGCCCTCAATCCCGATATCGACGATGTGATCGTCTACAGCGCGCCGTGGATGGATCCCTGGCGGGAACTGCCGCTCGATCCGGACCGGGAGCAGCGCCTGATTGCGGAACTGCGGGAGCGGCAGTTTGACGCGGCGGTGATCTTCTCGTCGTTTCGCCAGAGCCCCCTCCCTGCCGCCTACCTCTGCTACCTCGCGGGAATCTCGTTACGGCTGGCGGCATCGATCGACGGCCCCGGCTCGCTCCTCACCACGCGGCACAAGCACCCCGAGCACATGATGCACGAGGTCGAACGGGGGCTCGATCTGGTCGGCGCGGTGGGGATGAGCACCACCGATGATCGGCTGGTTCTCGTTCCTCCGCCTGGCGCGGCGGCCAATATCACGCACATCGCGGCCGGGAGCCGGCCACTGGTGGTCGTTCATCCCGGGTGCAGCATGCCGGCCCGGACCTATCCCTGGGAGCTCTACGCCGAGGTTGTCTCGCTGCTGGTCCAGCGGCTCCATGCGCGCGTCGTCATCACCGGTGCGGACCAGGAGCGGCCACTGGTCAACGCAATCCTGGACCGGCTGCCGCTCGCGGTCCGTCCACACGTGGAAGTCGCGGCGGGAACCCTCGGGTTTCCGGAGTTCTGCGCGCTGATCCAGGCTGCCGACCTCACCATTACCAACAATACGGGGCCCATGCACATGTCGGCCGCACTGGGTACGCCGGTTATCGCGCTCTTCGCGCTCACCAACCCACCGGAGCAGTGGGGGCCGTGGCGCGTGCCACACCAGTTGCTCTACCGGGAAGTTCCGTGCCGGTTGTGCTACAGCCGCATCTGCCCGGTTGACCATGAGTGCCTGGTTGGGGTGCCCCCGCAGGAGGTGGTCGCCACGGCGGCGGAGTTGCTTGACGCTGCCGTGCCAGTGCGCGAACTCACGCGGGCGGCCAGATGAGCGCCGGAAACCCATGGCTCACCGCGACGAATCTGCTTGTGATCCGGATGGACAACGCCGGCGATATCGTCATGCTGGGCCCCGCGCTGCGAGCCATCAAGGCGACCAGCCCGGAGGCCCGCATCACGCTGCTCGCCTCCCCGGCGGGCAGCAAGGCCGCCGTGCTGCTGCCCTGGATCGATGAGGTCATTACCTGGCGCGCGGTCTGGCAGGATCTCGGACACCTGCCGTTCGATCCTCCTCGGGAGCGAGAGTTGATCGATCTGCTGGCGGGGCACGCATTCGATGCGGCCCTCATCTTCACGTCGTTCAGCCAATCACCCCATGTGCCCGGGTATGTCTGCTACCTGGCGGGCATTCCCCTGCGCGCCGGAGAGTCACATGAGTTTGGCGGGGCCAGCCTTTCGCATGGGTTTCGTGGCCTCCCGGACGATATACACCAGGTGGACCGCAACCTGAACCTGGTCGAGCGCGTGGGCTTCGGGCCGGGTGATCCCACGCTTGGGGTCGCCATACCGGCAGCGAGCCACACGGTCGTCGAGCACCGCCTGCGGCGCTTTGGCGTGGGGGCTGTCGACCATGTGGCCGTGCTCCATCCCGGAGCGAGCGCGCGGGCACGATGCTATCCGGCCGAACGCTACGGCGAGGTTGCTGCATTACTGCGTGAGCGCGGCTGGCACGTGCTGCTGACCGGCTCCGAGCGCGAGACTGACCAACTGGAGGCGGTTTGTGCGGCAGCGGGGGAGTCCTTGCCTCGTTTGACGGACCTGACGATTCAGGAATATGCCGCCCTGATCGCTCACAGTTCGGCGGTGGTCTGCGGCAACACCTTGCCGATGCACCTGGCGGACGCCACGGGTACGCCCGTTGTTGCGCTCTATTCCGGGACGGACGAGATCTCGCAGTGGCGTCCGCGCCGGGCTCCTGCCTGCATCCTGCAACGCCCGGTGCCCTGCTCACCCTGCTACCTGTTTGAGTGCCCCATTGGCGTCCCTTGCCTCGACATTGCTCCGGCCGACGTGATTCGCGGCGTCGAAGCGCTGGTGTGCCCTGTGGCGGCCCGGGCGCCGCGAGAGGTGATGGCATGAACGTCTCGTTGCAGCCCGCCGAAACCTCGCGCATCGCCATCTTCCAGGCCCTGCAACTTGGGGATCTGCTCTGCGCTACACCCGCCTGGCGGGCGCTGCGCGAGCACTACCCGCAAGCGGAAATCACGCTGATTGGCAGCGCCTGGGCCGGGAATATGGTTGAGCGCCTGCCCAGCGTCGACCACTTCATCCCATTTCCTGGCTACCCCGGCATTGCGGAATCGCCTCCTTCCCCGCCCGATGTGCCTCCGGAGTGGCCATCGTTCGACCTCGCCATCCAGATGCACGGCGCGGGCAATGTGAGCAACGGCTTCGTCGCCTCGTTGGGCGCCCCTCAATCACTGGGCCATGGCGAGCCCGGTGATGACCGGCTCGCGCTCGTCCGGCTGTGGCAGGAACTGGCGCGGGAGCCGCTGCGGTGGCTGCACCTCCTGGAACTGCGCCATATTCCCGCTGCCGGCCACCACCTCGACTTCCCGCTCACCCCTGATGAGCGGCGCCGGGCGGAATACCTGATTGGCGGTGCGGACAGGGGGCCGGTCGTGGGGGTACACGCCGGCGCTTCGGATCCCCTGCGCCGCTGGCCTCCGGAAGCCTTCGCGACAGTGATCGATGCGCTTGCCGCGCGTATCGACTGCCAAATTGTGCTGACCGGGAGTGCAGCCGAGCGTGACCTGACGGCTCGTGTGAGAGCGGCGGCAAGGACACCAGTGATCGACCTCGCCGGGATGACGACGCTCGGCGAGTTTGGCGCGGTGATCGCCGGGCTCGATCTGCTCCTGACCAACGATACCGGCGCATCGCACGTGGCGGCGGCGATGCGGACACCCAGTGTTGTGCTCTTCGGCCCGGCCGATCCCCGGCGCTGGGCGCCGCTTGATTCCGCCAGGCACCACGTTATCAACGCGCGGGAGTACGCCAGCGACGGGGATGGAGCTTCGGCGCTCCAGGCCCTCCCGCCCCAGGTCGTCCTGGAGGCGTGCCTCCAGGCCCTGCGCAATGCGCCCCAGGCTGTGCGCACGACAACCATGCAGGAGCAGATGGCATGAAACGATTGCGTGTGCTGATCTGGCACATCCATGGCAGCTATCTCAATTCGCTGGCCCGGGTGGATCACGACTGGTATCTGCCGGTCAAGCCCGGCAAGCCCGAGGGGTACGGTGGGCGTGGCCCCACCTTTGATCTTCCGGACAACGTCTACGAGATCCCGGCGGAACAGGTGCGCGACTTCTCGTACGACGTGGTCGTGCTGCAGACGCCGCGGAATCTGCACGAGGATCTGCCGGCGTTGCTTGGTCCGCGCCAGCATGAACCGGCGCTGCTCTACCTGGAGCACAATACCCCCCGCCCGGACGCTGTCAACACGCGCCATCCATTTGCCGATCACGATGGCCTGCTCGTTCACGTCACTGCATTCAACCGCCTGATGTGGGACAACGGCGACCTTGCGACCCGCGTCATCGGACACAGCGTCGCCCTCGATCCCGCCATCACCTATGACGGTTCACTCGACAAGGGCATCATCGTTACGAACGGGATGCAGGGGCGGCCGCGCATCACCGGGCTGGATATCTTCGAGCGGGCGCGGGTCCAGGTGCCCCTCGATGTGGTCGGGATGAAGACCGAGGAGCTTGGCGGACTTGGCGACGTCCCCTACCGGGATCTGCACCGGCTGACCGCCCGCTACCGATTCCTGTTCAGCCCCATGCGCTACACCAGCCTCCCGCTGGCCGTCGTGGAAGCGATGACCATCGGTATGCCGGTGGTGGCGCTGGGCACGACAGCGCTGCCTGACGTAATCGAGCACGGGGTCAACGGCTACATCGCCCAGGATCCCGACTTGCTCATTCCGCACATGCAGCGCCTGATCGCGGATCCCGGGTTGGCACGTTCGCTTGGAGCGCGGGCGCGCGAGACTGCCCGGTTACGCTTCGGGATGGAGCGATTCCAGGCCGGCTGGGACGCTGCACTCCATGACGCAATCGCGCTCAAGCATGGCAGCGCGCTGCTTGTGGGCACGTCCGCATGACCCGCCGTGTCGCGATGATCAGTGAACACGCCAGTCCCCTCGCCCTGCTCGGCGGCGTCGATGCCGGCGGCCAGAACGTGTATGTCGATGCGGTCAGCCGCCACCTTGGCTGCCATGGGTACGCTGCGGACGTTTTCACGGTCTGGAATGACCAGGAGCAGCCGGAGGTCACCCAACTGACCGACACGGTTCGGGTCATCAACGTGGCGGTGAGTGACCATCCACAGCACAAGGACGCGCTCTGGCCATTGATGCCGGCCTTCCGCGACGGCATTCACGATTTCGCAGCCCGCAGCGGACAGGCCTATGACCTGATTCACGGGAACTTCTGGATGTCCGGCTGGGTTGCCGCCGAACTCCAGGATGCCTGGTCCGTTCCGGCTGTCGAGATCTTTCACGCAACGGGGATTACGAAGCGGCGCGAGCAGGGTGATGCGGACACAAGCCCCGATGACCGCATCGCCGTGGAATGCGACATCGTGCGCCGCGTCGAGCACATGATCGCGCAGTGCCCCGTGGAGCGCGATGAACTCGTGGACGACTACGGTGCAGACCCGGCGCGCATCTCGCTGATTCCCTCCGCCGTCGATATCGAGCGCTACCGGCCCATTCCCCAGGGCGCCGCCCGCGCCAGCCTGGGGCTCGATCCGGATGCGGAGGTCATCGTCTACGTGGGGCGAGTGATTCCTCGCAAGGACATCCGCAACGTGGTGCGGGCGCTGGCCCGGTTGGGGGAGATGCGCCGGGCCAGAGGGGAGCAATCCCTTCCGACGCTATTGATCATCGGTGGGGAGACCGCAGTGCCAGACATTCAGGCAACGCCGGAAATTGGGGTGCTGCAAGACCTGGCGAACGACCTTGGGGTCGGCGGCCAGATTCACTTCATGGGGCGGCATCAGCCCGCCGAACTCTACCGCTGGTACAGCGCCGCGGATGTGGCGGTGACCACGCCCTGGTACGAGCCGTTCGGACTTACGCCGCTGGAGGCGATGGCCTGCGGTACGCCGGTCATCGGTGCAGCGGTGGGCGGCATCGCCTTCACCATCGCCGACGGCGAGACCGGATTTCTTGTCCCTCCGCGTGACCCGGTAGCGCTGGCGTCTCACCTGGACATGCTCCTGAGCGACCCGGAAATGCGGCGACATATGGGTGTAGCCGGTGTGGCACGAGTAGTGCACTTCTTCTCCTGGTCGAGAGTCGGCGCCGAGACGGCAGCGCTGTACGACCGGGTGCTCAATCACGACACCGCCGGGCCGTAACACGACCTGAATTTCCTGGAATTCCTTCGGGATTTCCGCGTCGAATCGCGTTTATCACCGGAGTTCACTATTGAGCGAAAACACGCTACGGGAGAGGTTTGCCCTGGTAACCGGCGCTGGCAGCGGCCTTGGCCGCGCGACCGCGCTACGCCTTGCCCAGGCTGGCGCAGCCGTCGCCTGCCTGGACCTCAAGGAGGGCCAGGCCATCCAGACGGCAGAGGAAATCACCTCGGCGGGCGGCCGGGCCATGGCGCTTGCAGGTGATGTCAGCGACGAGCGGACCGTGACGACCGCCGTGCAGGCTGTTCATGACCACTGGCAAAAACTTGATATCGCCATCAACTGCGCGGGCGTTGACTACGTCCTGGGCGTCGCCGACTTCTCGGTGGACCAGTGGGACCGCGTGCTGGGCGTCAATCTGCGCGGGCCGTTCCTGGTGGCGCGAGCGGTCTTCCCGTTGATGCAGGCCACGGGCGGCGGCGACATCGTCAACGTCGCCTCCACCGCGGCCCTCCGCGCCTGGGGGAATGCTTCCGCGTATCACGCTTCCAAGTGGGGCCTGGTCGGATTCAGCCGGGGCCTGGGCGTGGAAGGACGGCCCCACAACATCCGGGTCACCACGATGATCCCGGGCGGCATGCAGACGCACTGGTTCGACCGCTTCCCGGAGCAGGGCATCCCCCTCCCGGACACCGCCCACCTCCAGGACCCGGCCACGGTGGCAGATGCCATTGCCTACGCCGTGGGCCTGCCGCCCGGTTCCGCGGTCCAGGAGATTCTGCTGACGCCGGTGACTGAAACGAGTTGGCCATGATTGTTGCACACGCTCCATTGCGCCTCAGCTTCGGCGGCGGTGGCACGGATTTGCCGGCCTACTACGAGCGCTACGGCGGCCTGGTTGTCAGTTCCGCCATTGGGGCCGCCTGCCACGTGCGCCTTGAGCAGCACACGGGCAACGACGTGGTGATTCACTCGCTCGACTATCAGAAGAGCATGGTCGTCCCGGCGCGGGAGGCCGTCACACTGGAGGAGCCACTCAGCCTGCCGCGCGCGGTCCTGCAGTGGTTCGAGCAGGTGACCCGCCGGCCATCCGGGATCACGATCACGATGGAGGCGGATGTTCCGCCAGGAAGTGGGCTTGGCTCATCCAGCGCCATGACAGTCGCCCTGGTCACTGCCATCGCGCGGCACCTGCGTATTCCGATGCTCAAGAACGAGATTGCGGCTGCCGCCTGCGAGATCGAGATCGACATCCTTGGCCACCCCATTGGCCGGCAGGATCAGTATGCCTCCGCGCTGGGCGGTATCAACATGCTGACCTTCTCACCCGGCAATGTGGATGTGAAGCCGCTCAACCTGCCAGCAGGAATCGAACGCTCGCTGCAGGACCATCTTCTCCTGCTCTCCACGCAACGTACCCGGGACTCGGCGAGTGTGCTCCAGGAGCAGCGGAAGGCCTCACGCTCAGACGGCGAAGTCATTGCCCGGCTGCATCGCATCAAGTCCCTGGCGCAGCGGATGGCCGACGCCCTGCAGGACGGTGATATCGCCGGGTTTGGCGGATTGCTCGATGAGAGCTGGCAACTCAAGCGAAAGCTGGCGACAGGCGTCACGTCAGCGGATATCGACCGATGGTACGCGCTGGCGCAGGAACTGGGCGCCTACGGCGGGAAGATCGCCGGCGCCGGGGGCGGTGGCTTCCTTCTCCTGTGCGTGCCGGTTGCCTCGCGTTCCACCGTCAGCCGGGCCTTGCAGCGCGAGGGGCTCAGGCCCCTGGAAGTCACCTTCGATCACTACGGGTGCTGTGCTGGAAAAGAAACAACGGGCGTTAGCCGGCGCGGAGATCGTGCCTTGAAGCGGGAGATGCAGAATGCGGCCATTCTCACTCGATCCTGACCGGTCGTTGCAGTCGCGGCTGGAAGACTACTGGCAGGAAGTCGCCCGGATCGCCGCAGCGGTGGATATCCTGGCGCTGAAGCGCGCCGCGGACGAACTGCTCTCCTGCCAGGCCAGGGAGCGGGTGGTGTTCGCAATCGGGAACGGCGGGAGCGCGGCCACAGCCTCGCACTTTACGTGTGATCTTGCCAAGGGCACCCGGCGCGGTGGTCCGCCAACCTTTCGCACGCTGGCTCTCACCGACAACGTGCCGGTCATGACGGCCTGGGCCAACGACTACAGCTTCGAACGTGTTTTCGCCGAGCAGCTCGTCTCGCTGGCGCAGCCTGGCGATGTGCTGGTGGCCATCTCCGTAAGCGGGACGTCCCCGAACATCGTGAGTGCGGTGAAAGAGGCACGTGCCCTCGGGCTCTCGGTGATCTCGTTGACGGGGCGGACTGGCGGGAAACTGGTCGGCATGAGCGACGTGACCGTCACGGTGCCATCCGACAGCATGGAAGTGGTTGAGGACGCCCATCTCATCGTGTCGCACAGCCTCTGCGTGGCTACCCGGGAACACCTGGCGATGCCAGTGCCGGGCAACGTGATTGCACCCGCGCAGCTTGCAAGCTGAACACCCGAGAGCAGGAACGGCTGGTGATAAACAGCGGGGCCGGACACACCCTGCCCCCTGTCCTGCGCTCAAGCTGACTCTTGTCGCTCGTGGAGCTCCGTCATGACCGAAGCGTCCCGGCCTCCCCGGGTATCCGTGGTGATGCCGACGTACCGGCAGGCGCAATTTCTGCCGCGCGCGTTGCAGAGCCTGCTCGACCAGTCCCTCACGGATTGGGAGCTCGTCATCGTTGATGACGGATCGGACGACGAAACCCAATCGCAGATCCATCCTTTTCTCGCGGATCCGCGCATCACCGTTGTCCGCTTCGATCACAACCAGGGTCTGGGACGGGCACTGAACGCGGGTATTGACGCCAGCAACGCGGAGTTGATCGCCTACCTCCCCTCGGACGATGTCTGGTACCCCGAGCACCTGGTGTCACTCGTGGCGTTGTTCGATCACCAACCCGAAGTGATCCTGGCGCACTCCGGCGTCCGCCATTCATATAACCGGCATGCGACAGACGTGGCCCCAGGCGAGTGCCTGCAACTTGTCCAGACCATGCATCGCCGCACAGGTGAACGCTGGACCGAGCGCGATGAACTGACCACCGATGATCTGGAGCGCATGCTCTGGGCGCGGTTGCGAGCGCTGGGTCCGGTGGCCGGCACGGGCGAGATTACCTGTGAGTGGGTTGATCACCCGGGACAGCGTCACAAACTGCTGCGCGAGCCGCTGGGCGGCATCAACACGTACCGGGCCTACTGTCGCGTGCAGCAGCCCATGCGCTTTCACTCCACCGAGGGCAACTATATCGACGAAGAGGAGCGGTTCGCCCGCTTTCGTGACCGCGCGGACACGCCGCCCGCTGTTGACGGCCTGAAGATCCTGCTGGTTGGAGAGCTCGCGTACAACGCGGAGCGAGTACTCGCGCTGGAGGAGCGCGGCCATCAACTGTATGGCCTCTGGATGCCCAATCCCTACTGGTACAACTACGTCGGGCCGCTGCCATTCGGCCACGTCACGGACCTCGATCCGTCCTGCTGGCAGGAGCAGGTGCGCCAGATCAAGCCAGACATCATGTACGCGCTGCTGAACTGGCAGGCGGTGCCGTTCGTGCACCGGATCATGGCCGAGAACCCTGGCATCCCCGTCGTCTGGCACTTCAAGGAGGGGCCATTCATCTGCCTGGAGCATGGCTGCTGGCAGGAGTTGCTGGAAATCACCGCCGGGGCGGACGGGTTCATTGCCACTTCGCCGGAGATGCTGGAGTGGTTCGACCTCATTCTGCCCGGGCTTTCAGGCAGCAAACCCACCATGTGGCTGGACGGCGACCTGCCGAAGCGTGACTGGTTCACGGATCCACTTCCTGAGCGGCAACCTTTTGCCGATGGCGAGATTCACACCGTCGTTCCGGGCCGGCCGATCGGCCTGCACCCGGAGACGGTGCAGGAACTTGCCGCGCACGGCGTCCACCTCCATTTCTATGGCGACTTCACGCAGGGGCAGTGGAAGGCCTGGATCGAGCGGACCATGGGCCTGGCGCCGCATCACCTGCACCTCCACGCCAACGTCGATCAAAAGGACTGGGCTCAGGAATTTGCCCACTACGACGCGGGCTGGTTGCACGGCTTCGTCAGCCACAACGGCGGGGACCTGCGGCGGGCAGACTGGGATGATCTCAACCTCCCCGCGCGCATGGCCACGCTCGCGGTCGCGGGCCTCCCGATGATCCAGCGCGACAACAGCGGGGCACGGGTGGCGATTCAGTCCATGTGCGTTGAGAAGGACCTGGGCATTTTCTACCAGTCCATTCCTGATCTCGCGGAGCAGCTTCACGACCAGCGCCGCATCGCGCAGGTTCGGGCTTCAGTCGCTCGCCAACGCGACGAATTCCTGTTTGACTCGCATGTTGATGAGCTTGTGTCGCACTTTCGATGCGTGATTGACTCGCACTAGCGTGCGAGCGGTCTTCTCAATGGGCGCCGCAACCAGCGCCTGCGCAGGGGGCGTCGTTATTCGTTGTCGGTCTGCCTCGCAGTCTCACGCGGCGTTCCCGGCGCACCGCTGGTTAGATTGCGGCTTGTCCGCTATCGACGACTCGGCAACGATCCGCGACGCATCTCTGGATGACCGGTCTGCGCAAGCCGCGATCGCGGTCGCCGCGAAATCTGGCGTTGTCCTGGCCGGCATCGATAAAATGGATGCCCACGGCACCGCCCTGGGCAAGATCTTGCTGGCAGCGCGTCCGTGGCCCGAGGTGCAGGCGCTGATCGAGTGCCACGGCTGGCGCCCCTACACCTATGATCAGCGATGCGCGACTGAGCACCGTGTGGTCAGGCGCAGGGCTCTCAATAGATGCCGCCGAGGCGGAGCCAACGATAACCATACCCTTCGAGGCGGAATGAACGATTCTCCGCGTCGATAGGAGCGTATTTTCGGCTGCCAAACAAGTCTGTAGCGGTCATCATCTCTCTCTCGGCCAGGTCGAGAGTGATCGTCGTGCGCCGATCGGACAGATTGTTCAGGGTGATGATGGCGCTGTCGTCGCCGCCATGCCGAATGCCCAGGACTGCCTCATCTCCGGTATCGAGGATGCGGCATGGCCCGGCGCCAATTTCGCTGCTCTCGCGCCGGGTGCGGATCAGTTCGGCCATCCAGTTGAGGAGCGAGCCGGGGTCGGCGCGTTGGCTGGCGACGTTGCTGTGCTCGAAGCCGAACGGTCCGTCGCTCACCATCGGCCGCACGAAGCACTTGGGTGATGCGTGCGAGAACCCCCCGTTGTCGTACGCGGCCCATTGCATCGGGGCGCGCACCACGAGCCGGCCGGGAAGCGACATCTGCTCGCCCATACCGATCTCCTCACCGTAGTAGACCATCGGCGCACCTGGCAGGCTGAAAAGGG